>CAZFWL010000362.1:0-4410 GCA_964522775.1 uncultured Halomicronema sp. | reverse complement strand
GGTCAATCCGAAGATTGAAGGCGAAACCAGGTTTTCAACAGCAGTCATACAAAAATACGTGCAGGTTAACTATTTATAAGGATGAATCTAGCCAGGAAGGCATCAATTGCCTCAGCTCACAGGCCTACAGGACTTCTCACTCCCTGGAAAACGTCTATATCTGACGCGCATAGCGAAGAAACCGATAAGTGCGAAATCCAAGATGGCGCATCCGTAGACCAGTCGCTTTCAGTTGTCCCGGCTAGCAGAAAACTAACCACCCTCCATTTTCGCATTTCTTGACAGGTATACATTCGCCATTTGCCTGAATTGACTGACGCCTAAGAACAGACGCAGCAAAGCGGCTTTACCTAGAAACGTTACGTTCGGGATAGGGCGATCGCGGCGGCGTATCTGCGCGAAATGCATCTGGAAGCAGTAACCCACCCCATCTAAAGGCATCAAGTTAATATTCTTCTATGAAATGTATCGATGATATTTAACTTTTGTTTCGTGAGATTGAGAAAATCGGCTAGTTGAGAAATCCTATAAGTGAAGGACTTTTTCAGATGCTGCTATGAGCGATCGCTTTCCCCTGGTTCCCCGATATCGATTAGATGACGAGCAAACTTGGCTGGTAGGGATTGATCCCCTCCGTCGGTATTGGTTGTTAGTCAATGGGGACGAAGCCAAGCCCATTATCCTTCCAGGGCTGAATATCAACGACTTCGATCAGTTTAGGCAGGCTATCTTAGCCTTCCGGGAACTTGCAGCAGGCGACGTCTTAGAGTTACCCACCGCTACTGCAGGTAAGCTAGCAGTTCGATGCGCTTCCAAGAACTGTTTCGCCATCGACTTTGAAGTGAATGGCCATCCGGCGACTCACTTATTTGATCAAGAATCCCTAGAATCGCTGCTGATGACGGCTCATCCTGACTGGCAGTGCGCCCCTCATCATCGTGACTTGGGTCGAGAGATGCTTTCTCTCTCCTGGAATCAACCATCAGCTAGCAAAGCGGCGGCTTAGGTCGGCATCTGCCACGCTTACTTAAGGACGCAAGCTCAAAAGTTCTTGCATCGAAGCCAGCAGATTGACTTCAACAGAACGAATCTGCTCACTCTCAGTAAGCTCAAATACCCAGGCCACAACGACTTTAAAGACGAGCGCTTTTACGCGGCCTCGGACTAAGATTTGTCGACCGCCTTCGCCAATGGGTCGTAATTCCAAAGACTCAGGGTAGGCTTGCATACCCTCGGCCTCAGTCTTGAGATACTGAGCGATCGCATCAGGCCCAACAATGGCAGACTCGAATGGCGGCCGTAGTTCACCATCTGGTACAAACAGTGCAGCTGTGACCTCAAAATCGCCAGCGTTGAAACTAGCAAAGTAGCTTTCAACCGTAGGTTCAGCTTGCACAGAATCCATCTCTGACGGATTTGAGTAGGTTTTGGCTAACACCATAAAAAATCACAGCAGGTTTACAGATGCAGCTAGCAGTATTGCCGACGTGACTCTGAAAGGCGACTTCCCTCGCCATGCGGGGCAGGGAAGTCTAAACCGC
Organism: uncultured Halomicronema sp.; assembly: GCA_964522775.1. GTDB lineage: Bacteria > Cyanobacteriota > Cyanobacteriia > Phormidesmidales > Phormidesmidaceae > Halomicronema. The sequence goes on along the minus strand of CAZFWL010000362.1, from coordinate 2,869 downwards.
CCGTCATTCATTTGATTCAGCAACACCGATAGAATCTACTACCTGATCAGAGAACACTGAATTTCAGCATTCTCTAGATCGGCAACAGGGGAACTATCAAGCTAGCGGGTCGACGCCCATAGCCACTACGGCTTGACGCATCACAGTAATCTGCTGACCAAATTCCAGCCGAGAAATATCGTCAAAAATTCGCAGCCCGGCTTCGGATAACCGATAATATTCAGGGACCGGAATAACCTCGCCCGCATCCATTAACACTGCTAGTTGATACCAAAACGCCAGCTTGGTGTTGTTGGTCAATACCCCATAAGCACGTGTCTCTGGCGTATCATTATTTTCCACCAGGTCACGCATGAATCGCAGTTGGAGAGGGTGCGACATGGTCTTCACCTGCTCAAGCAAACCGGCCGCGAACTGTAAGCGAGCTGCACCAGGAGCGGCAGGCGTGATAGAACGACCCATGTTTCCATATAGCGTCCACAGCAGCCCCAGCTGATCATCCGTTGTCAGCTGCTGAATAGCGTTAATAGCAGCCTCAACCGCATTGATTGAAGTGCTCCGATTGCTCAAACTTGTAACTGTGGAGTAGGTCACAAAGACCTCCTTATATAATCTTGCGTCTTGCTACATAAAGAAATGTAACAAATAAAAACATTTTTTACATGATTCTTCCATTGAGAAACATTATGTGTATCCAAGGTGGCTTTTATGTTCCCGTTAGCTCAAGCAGCGCTGACGCTATCCGGCATCTGATTAGTACGGATTGCCGAAATGGTGCTAACTCCATGCAAGTGATTTTGTTTTTATCTTAAAAAAGGAAATCTGCGAATCACAAATAGGAGCCACTATGACAGCCACTATTCCGACGCTACTGACGCTCGCAATTTTCGCCTGGTCGATAGTTATCGTGTTGGGGCAGCTTGGTGGATAGTGCGGATTGCGCCGGATAGGCACGATGCACCAGGGCAAGCTACTACAGCCACATTGCTGCCCCCAGTCATCACGTTTTCTTAAGTCGAGTCAGCTGTTGAGTGTGGACTGCAAGACATCTTCCTTGGCCCGAAAGCCGACCAGCACAGCCTTGCCGTCTTTTACAAACAGAGGTCGCTTGAGCAGCATGGCATTTTCAGCAAATGCTTCGGCCCACCGCTCATCACTCCAAGTCTTTTTTTCTTCACCAATGGCGCGATAAGCTTGCCCGGAGGTGTTGCGCATCGGTTTAGAGCCCAAAGCGGCAACCCATTCAGCAATCATTTCACTGGTCGGGGGCGCCGTCTTGGTATCGATAAACTCATAGCTAACGCCATTCGACTCCAGCCAGCCAAACGCTTTTTTGCACGTGCCGCAGTTGGGAATACCGTAAACCTGAAGTGCCATAGGAGTCTTGAAAACAACGACTGAAAAGGTACTTTGCGCTAGCAGCGTACCAGACTGAACCCTTGCATCGTCAAGTCTTGAGCGGGCACTTATTTGTGATAACTGCTGCCTTGTAGGATAGCTTTGGCTCGATACAGTTGTTCTAGCAAGAGTAGTCGCGCCATCTCGTGGGGAAAAGTCATGGGCGACAGGCTCAACAGGCGGTCAGCAGCCTGTTTTACTTGAGGACTCAAGCCCTCGGCGCTACCGATCGCAAACACTAAGCTGCCAGACTCGGCCCGACTGATGAACTCCGCAAATTTGACCGAGTCGTAGCAGCGTCCTTCTTCGGTCAGGGCAATTAAGCGATCGCGCCCTTTTAACTGCGCAAGAATTTGTTCACCTTCCTTATCAGGACGGGTGTCTTTGAGCTCTGCCGTGGTGAGCTCTGGCAAACGTTTTTGATACACGTCGATGCCGTCGCGAATCCAGCCCTTTTTGACTTTACCAATCGCTAACAGTTTGATTTTCGGGAAACTTGTCATGGCCAAAAGGGATCAATCGCTGTTAGTGTGCTCAGGCAACGGGGTCACCAAGTGAGTTGCTGGCTCGCTTGAATCAACTTGGGATGCACCCACCAAAAGCCGAGCACAAAGAGCAAAATGCCTAAATATGCGGGTTTTACAAATTCCATCAGCTTGAGCTCTTGCCGCCCTTGGAGAATAGCTAAAAACGGAATCACTGACGTGCGTTCTTTAACCTTGAGGAAGGCGTCACCGTAGCGGGCCTCCCAGCGGCGATCGCCATGCCACACCGCGAAGAGATGGTGCGCAATTAAGCCCGCTGAGGTCACCAGCATAAACGTGGTCCCCAGCCAGAGAGTATGAGCAATGCACCACAGAACCTGACCGACCATCTGGGGATGGCGAGTAATGCGAATAATGCCCGTCTCGTAGAGGTGGATTTGCGGTTTTTGGACGGCGGCAATCTCCAACAGGTTGAACGTTGCCGGGTACAAAAAAATGAAGGAAATCGCCGAGACAATCCACACCCCTTCAAACATGCCGGGCACACCTTGCACATTCCATAGTTGCGCGCCGTCGTAGCGGTGAATGATGAAGTAAATGATCAGTACGCTGGCAAAGGGAATGCTGACCAAAGCAAACAAGACGCGGTAAGCGCGGGCACCGATGAGCGCTTCGCCTTTGGGACGTAAGGCGGCAAGGCCACTATGGGCGATCGCAAATCCGACTAGCAACCCCAAGATAATGAAGTGACTGGGTGTAAAACAAGGTACCGATGCCATACAACTCAACCGTTTTTATGCACACACTACGCTGCCCGCAGTCTTCTGGTTTGTAGCGACAAGTCCAGGCAGACCACAAAGCCTTTTCATCCTAATGCTTAATAGAACATTAAGCTGGCAGTGAATCGAAGACAAATGAGCTGAGAGAAAACACTGGGAATACAGTAAGCAGTTTCTCTCTGGATAGCGATCGCGACCGACAAAGTC
>CAZFWL010000361.1:0-4414 GCA_964522775.1 uncultured Halomicronema sp. | reverse complement strand
TGGGAGCCGGAGAGTTGATTAGCTGGCTTGTCTACCGCCGTCCACCGCAAGCTGCTACTCGCCGCAACAACTTATTTTTGGAAGTGATGAACGCCCTTAAAATTGGCCTTACCTACAGCCTCTTTGTGGAAGCATTTAAGCTAGGTAGCTAGCCTACGCTTACCTGTTGTGCCCCGCTAGCAAGCAGCTCTGAGCCCAGCCCGTGGGAAAATCATCAACACATTCAAAGTGGAGCAGCAGAGTAAATAGCCATCGATTTGATTAGTGCGTTGCTGATAGAGTCATGCTAAGATTAGAAGCTCTGTGCACAAATCGATTTACCCATACTGAAACGCAATTCGTACCTCTATGGCACTGCTACAAGAACGCAAACAGGAACTCATCTCCGAATATCAGGTTCACGAAACCGACACTGGCTCTGCTGAAGTGCAAGTGGCCATGTTAACTGAGCGCATCAACAAACTCAGCCAGCATTTGCAAGGCAATAAAAAGGATTACTCTTCACGGCGCGGTCTCTTGAAAATGATTGGTCGCCGTAAGCGTTTGCTTTCTTACATTGCGAAGAAAGACGTCAATCAATATCGCGCGCTGATCGGTCGCCTTGGCATCCGCCGGTAGATTGCTAACGTTGCAGATCTTGGAGCGTCGTCATGTCCGCTGATGCAGAGAATGATCGCTTGCCCTTTGAGCCCAAAAGCAAGCGTAAAAAATCACCCAAAGAGAAAGCACAACCAGCAGCTGAGAAGCCTATAGAGTCTCCTGAAGCGATGGTTAGCGAGGCTCCGACTCGGCGCTCAACGAAGCGGTACTCCCGCGAAGAAACGAGCATTCCAGAAGTGGTGAGTCGCCGTATGCTGCGTCGCATGCTTTATTTTTCAGGTATGCCTGTGGTCTTAGGTGTATTTGTGTTCTTTGTCAGCTACGTGCTGATTGTGCAGGGAATCTCGGCCTTGCCTAACGTGGTTGTGTTGTTGACAACGTTGGCTTGTTTCGGCCTGAGTGTCATCGGCTTGAGCTATGGAGCACTATCTGCCTCTTGGGAAGAAGATACGCTGGGCAGTTTACTCGGGTTTGAGCAATTTCAGGTGAATTTCGGCAGGCTGCTAGGTTCCTGGCGACAAGCTCGAGAAGAACGTCGCAACCCTTCCTCATAGCTGTCGGACGCATAGATCCTACGTGAGGCTTTATGAGGCCCTTTGGTGATTGCTTTTGCCAAAGGGCTTCTTGCTGTTTTTATTTCAGTTTCTGCGAGTGACTGGTTGCCCGGTTGCTGAGGTACGAAATTCAGCACAAATGGCTTAGCGAGCAACATCCTGAGGAGGGTGAATGATCTTGGCCTGTTGCCACATCATTAATCCGGCCTGGTAAGCGATATTGTCTTTACGACCCAAATAACGCGAATATGGAGGCATTGATCGCGGCTGGTGGCCTTCTACGTCATGCCTAATAACGACTATCTCGAAAAGATTTTGACCGCTCGGGTATATGACGTTGCGCAAGAAACTCCACTGGAAGTTGCGCCTCGGTTGTCTGAACGATTGGGCAATACGCTACTGCTCAAACGCGAAGATATGCAGTCGGTCTTTTCCTTCAAGCTACGGGGAGCATATAACAAAATGGCCCAACTCCCCCCTGATCGTTTGGCCCAGGGGGTCATCGCCGCCTCAGCCGGCAATCATGCCCAGGGGGTGGCATTGGGAGCCAAGCGGCTGGGGACATCGGCCATTATTGTGATGCCCGTAACCACGCCAGAGCTCAAAGTCAAAGCCGTCGAAGCCCGTGGTGGGATTGCCGTGCTACATGGTGAAACGTTTGACGATGCCTATGCCCATGCCTGCAAATTAGCGCAGGAAAAGGGCATGACCTTGATCCATCCCTTTGATGACCCGGAAGTGATTGCGGGTCAGGGCACCATTGGCATGGAAATCTTGCGGCAGCATCAGAAACCGATTCACGCGATTTTTGTAGCGATCGGGGGCGGTGGCTTGATTGCGGGCATTGCCGCTTATGTGAAACGGCTGCGACCTGACATTCGCGTCATTGGGGTCGAACCAGTGGATGCCGACAGCATGTGCCAGTCTTTGCAAGCGGGCCAGCGAGTCACGCTGGATCAGGTCGGTCGGTTTGCTGATGGGGTTGCGGTTAAGCGCGTCGGCGAAGAGACTTTTCGCCTGTGCCAACAATATATAGACGAAGTCATTTTGGTGAATACCGATGACACCTGCGCCGCGATCAAAGACGTCTTTGAAGACACCCGCTCAATTGTTGAACCGGCTGGCGCATTAGCGATCGCGGGGGCCAAGGCCTATGTCGAGCGAGAGAATATTCAAGGCGAAACGCTGGTGGCGATCGCCTGTGGAGCCAACATGAATTTTGACCGGCTGCGTTTTGTGGCAGAACGGGCCGAAATGGGAGAACGACGGGAAGCTATCTTTGCCGTCAACATTCCTGAAGGACCGGGCAGCCTGCGGAAGTTTTGCCAGTGCCTAGGCAAACGGAACCTGACAGAATTTAACTATCGCATTGCGGACAAAGCAGAGGCTCATATTTTTGTCGGATTACAGGTCAAAGATCGGCAAGATGCCAGCCAGATGGCCGCGACGTTTGAAGCCAACGGGTTCAAAACCCTCGATCTGACGGACGATGAACTGACCAAAATGCACCTGCGCCACATGGTGGGAGGGCGATCGCCGCTAGCCCAAGACGAAGTGCTGTATCGATTCGAATTCCCCGAAAATCCGGGCGCGTTGATCAAATTTCTCAACTGCATGAGCCCCAATTGGAATATCAGCCTCTTCCATTACCGCAATAACGGTGCGGACTACGGACGCATTGTGCTCGGTATTCAGGTGCCTTCCGCCGAGATGGGCGACTGGCGTGCCTTTTTAGAAACTGTAGGCTATCGGTACTGGGATGAAAGCAATAATCCTGCGTACCATCTGTTTTTAGCCTAACCCCGACACCTGCCTTGGTGAGCATTGGCTAATCCTCAGTTAATCCTGCCTTTCCTGATCAGTGGTTGACGCGGCTGGTTTTGTGGGCAGTGAAAAGTAAATCGTTGTGCCCTGATCGATCTCGCTCTCCGCCCAAATCTCGCCATGGTGGCGGTGGATGATGCGATTGACGATCGCTAAACCAATCCCCGTACCTTGAAACTCTTCCTGTTTATGCAAGCGCTGGAAAGGGCTGAAGAGTTTGTCGGCATAGGTCATATCAAACCCGACACCGTTGTCCCGCACGAAGCAGATGCCATCGGCTTGTTGACCAATGTGGATGCGGGCGGGGTTGCGATCGCGGCTAAATTTCACGGCATTGCTGATCAAATTGCTGAATACTTGCTGGAGCAGGGCCACATCACCGTAGACCGTCGGCAGGTCATCCACGTTAATTTCGACGTGCTCTAAGTTTTCATCGGGGCCTTCGGTGAGGAGAGAGATCGCCTGCTCCACGAGTGGCCCCAAGGGGACGGAGCGGGTACTCATATCACGGCGACCGACACGAGACAGAGTGAGCAGACCATCGATGAGCAGGCTCATCTTGTGGCTGCTGTTTTCGATGACCTCGATGTAGTGCAGGAGCTTGGCGTCAGGTTCTGAAGTCGTCACCCTTAAGCGCTGCTTGAGTGCAGCAATAAAACCATTGATATGTCTCAAGGGAGCCCGCAAATCGTGGGATACCGAATAGGAAAACGACTGCAACTCTTGGTTAGTGGTCGCGAGTTGCTCGGCTTGCTGCTCTAGCGCTTGCCGGGCTTCCACCAGTTCAGTAATATCGCGGGATGTGCCAATCAGGGCGTAAACCTCACCATTGGAGCGTTTGAGCGGAATTTTATAAGTATCTAAATGCACCAGACCTTGAGGGGTTGAGATCGCTTCCTCAATGTGTAGAATTTCGCCTGTGCGAAACACCTGTTGGTTTTGGGCTTCGTACCTGTGGGCTTGCTCGGCGGCAAAGCATTCGAAAACACTTTTGCCTTCAAAATCTTGGCGGTGGTTCATTTGGGAAAACTCTGTCACCACTCGATTACCAAAGGTCATCACGTTTTGGGCCCGATCAACCACAAAGATTTGATCGGGCAGCGCATTCATAAAGGTGATGAGTTCTGCCGTTCGCAGTTCGACCAACTCTTCCAAGCGGTGATTTTGATTTTCTAACGCTTGATTGAGGCGGCGCACCTCTTCTTCAGCGCGATGCCGTTCGTCAATGTCGCGCACCAACACCAGTACATCATTGGCGGTCAGCGGCACGATGCGCGATTCTTCCCAACGGGCTTGGCCATCAATGGTGATTTGGTATTCCGAGATTTGGGTCTCTTGGGTCGCGATCGCCCGTTCGGCAGCCGCCAGCCGCTGCTCGGCCAACGCAGCGGGCAAGAAATTGCGGATATTACGTCCCATCACTTGCTGGGCTGGCA
>CAZFWL010000360.1:0-4416 GCA_964522775.1 uncultured Halomicronema sp. | reverse complement strand
CGTAGCCCTGCCTACCATCGAGTTGTGAGTGCATCCTGTGAATCATCAATCTACTTCCCGTCGCTGGTCTCCCCTCGCCGATTACGCCGTTCTGCTCGGTTCAGGCGTTGGTGCGGTCGCCTCGCTTGCCACGCAAAATGCCGTAGTCGCGACGGTTCCCATGACCGCGTTAGTGGCGATGGGGTTACTCAATCGCCGTCGGGTTGAGCAATGTCTGCAGCACGGTGATCGCTCCTTGGCTGAACTCGAAGAAAACCTGACCTCGGAAGTGATTGCCCTGTCAGATCAAGTCTCGGCCTTACCGACACCTGAAGCCATTACGCAATTGCAGCGATCGGCTATTGCCTACAGCGATCGCAATGTTACTCACTGTATTGAATCCGTTGATCGGGTCGAGCGATCGCTCACCCAGCGCATTGATCAGTTAGCCGCGCCCGACTTGAGTGGCCTGCAACAAGAGACCGCCGCTCTGCGCGACCAATACACGGAAATGTGTACCTCGGTTAGTAACCTCAGTAAGCAAGTTGAACGCTTGTCACACCTGCCGCGCATGGAGGCGACTGAAGCCGATGTCGCCCAGCTAAAAACCGAGATCATGCAACTGCGGGTTAGCCTGGAAAGCCTCGGCAGCGAGAGCAAAACTGCCCAGGCAACCTTACAAGATGCCGTACGACACCTTGATCGCCGGTTGCGTCAGGTTCCCAACGGTGCCGATCCCAACATGCTTAAAGGTGAAGTGCGAGAACTGATCAAAGCTGTGTCAGACCTAGTGCCCCGCCGTGATTTTGTAGTCCTTGGCGAAAAGCTGGCGATCGTGCAAGAAAGCCAAGAAGCCCTCCGGCAGACGCTCGACCAGCTGCGCTCAACCAGTGATTTGGCGTCCCTTAATGGTCATGGGCCAGCCCCCTCGACCCATGACATGCAACAGTTCCAGACTGACCTAACAGCACTCTCTTCGGGACTTCAGCAAGTCGAAGCTCGCCTAGAAGATATTTCTGTGCCCTTTGACATCACAGCCGAAATTCGCGGGACAACAGCGACCTACCTGAGCGGTTTGCAGTGGCAATTATCATTGCTCGAACAGCAGACTCAAGATCTCATGGACCAGCAGCAGAACTGGAAGCCTCTGCCCAATAGTCGCCTGCCCAGCCCGATACATCCCTTGCCCGCCAGTAGCCCACCCGACCACCAGCGCTGCGAATGGTTGATGGCTCTCCGGGGACAGTCGTCTGAGTCTAATTGGTCAGTCGTTGATCAGGCTCTCTTCAAAGCTCTGGACGAAGTCACCGAGCACTTAGTACTGGTCTGGCCGTGGTCGGCAACAGTCGCTTTGGATCAGCACCTGGTTGAGCGCTTTGAAGAATTGCTCGCAGGGGGCTGCCGCTTAGAAATCGGGTGGTGCCATCCGGGCGATCGCCATCAAGGTCGTTTGCTAAAGTCCATCGCGCAACAGTGGCGACTCACTACCGCCCAGCGTCGTCTGCTGAAATCGACCCTCAACCTCCTATTACCCCTCAAGCAGAAATATCCCGATCGCTTCTCGTTTAAAATTTTGGGCACCAAAGAACAGTTCATTGTCTGCGACCAGCAATACGCCATTGTGGGTTTGCAGTCCATACCGGCGACAAGCAGCGTGTTCCCAGAGTTGGATGTGCGCGTCAAAACCCACGATGCCACCGTTATTACCCAACTACTGCACCGCTTTGAAAAGCCAGATGTGCTGCCCGACGATGCCGATGCCTACTTCAATCGTGCGGTGACCCGCTATGACCTGCGCGATGCTGAAGGGGCCATGGTCGACTATGCCCAAGTGCTGCGGTTGAAGTCTGACGATGCCGTCGCCTTGAACAATCGCGGCCTGATTTGGGCAGAAAGAAAGCAATATCAGCGCGCGCTGGAAGACTTTGACCACGCTCTGAGTCATGATCCACATTTGTTTGCGGCTCGCTGCAACCGGGGCTGGTTACAAATGCAGCGAGGATACTGGGACGAAGCGATCGCCGATTTTACCCACGCCATTCAAACTCCGGTAAATGTGGCGATTCCTTACTTTTATCGTGGCTATGCCCGTCAACAATTAGGTGATAGTTTGGGAGCGATCGCTGACTTTACCCAAGCGATTCAGAGTAACCCCCGCGCGGCTTTGGCCTACTGCCATCGCGGCGCCGCCTATCAACGACAAAGCGATTTCAACCGTGCCATCCATGATTTAGAAGCGGCTGCCTCACTCATGCATGCCCAAGGTGATCATCACGCTTTGGCTCAAGTCACCCAAGCCCTGGCCGCCCTCAAACGGGTAGAGTTAACCCAGCCAATGGCCCTGCACTCTGCATAGCCTTGATGCCGTCGCGCCAGCCCCATTGAGTAATGCGTCAATTCATTCAGTTTGGGCAACATCCCAGTCGGCTTCTCAGCTATCCCAACGCTGAAGGAGGAATCCGCCACCCTAGGCCGGTTCACCGAAATTCGGTCACCTGATAGACTGCCCAGAAAATCTTCAGCCCTTAAACTGTTAGGGTATCGGCCGTTCAGGTGATGCCTTGCCAGTTAGTTTGTTCACCTAGACATGACTGCCCTCGCTCAAAGCGTCTAAGCTTATTTGCTAGAGCCGTTATCCAGCAAGCGATCGCCTAGTCGATCAAGCGCTCTTGGCAGTCAGGTGACCTGTGCAGTTCCCGCGATCGCCGCCGTTTTTGGATGGACTTGGAGACTCCTTTTGACTTCATCACCGCAGGTAAAACCTAAACTTTCGTTCTGGCAACTCTGGAACATGAGTTTTGGTTTTTTTGGCATCCAGTTCGGCTGGGGATTACAGATGGCCAACACGAGTGCCATTTTTGAGCATTTGGGGGCTCACGCTGACCAAATCCCGATTCTGTGGTTAGCCGCGCCTCTCACTGGCTTGATCGTGCAGCCCATTATTGGCAATTTAAGCGACAACACTTGGGGTTTTTTGGGGCGGCGACGACCTTACTTTCTCATCGGTGCAATCTTGGCCTCCCTTGCGCTGATCTGGTTGCCCAATTCCAGTAGCCTATGGATGGCTGTGGGCTTGCTCTGGCTCCTCGACACCGCCGCCAATATCAGCATGGAGCCGTTTCGGGCTTTTGTCGGCGATCTGCTACCGGCCAAGCAGCGCACTAAGGGCTTTGCGATGCAAAGCTTGTTCATTGGATTAGGCGCAGTGCTAGCCTCAGCTATGCCGTGGCTGCTTTCAAATGTGTTTGAGCTATCGGCCAGCTCGGCGACCACCAATACGGTGCCACAAGCGGTAAAAATCTCCTTCTACATTGGGGCAGCGTGCTTTTTAGGCACAGTGATGTGGACGGTATTCACCACTGAAGAGCGTCCCCCGCGCGATATGGACGCCTTTCGGGAGCAGCAAGAACGCCGCTTAGGCATTGGAGCGACTGTTCGCGAAATCTACACCGCCTTTAAGCAGATGCCGCCGACAATGCGCCAACTCGCTTGGGTGCAGGGCTTTAGCTGGCTTGGCATGTACTGCGTGTTTTTGTACTTTCCCCCCGCGATCGCCCACAACCTGTTTGGGGCTACTGACGAAACATCGGCTCTTTACAGTCAGGGCATTGAGTGGGCAGGCCTGTGTATCGCCGCTTATAACGCAGTCTGCTTTTTCGCCTCGTTTCTGCTGCCAAAATTGGCTGCCGCCACCAGTCGCCCCGTGGCCCACGCGCTGTGTTTGGCCTGTGGCAGTTTGGGACTGATCTCCCTCTGGTTTGTCCCGTCTCCTGCCTGGGTACCCTTGCCGATGTTGGGATTAGGCGTCGCCTGGTCGAGCATTCTATCGTTGCCCTACGCCATGCTGGTGGGCTCATTACCGGCCAAAAAAGGCGGCATTTATATGGGCATCTTCAACATGTTTATTGTGTTGCCAGAAATCATCGTCTCATTGGGCCTGGGCTGGATTATGGCCCACCTGCTAGATAACAATCGACTGTTGGCAGTCGTCTTAGGCGGCGTTTGTTTTATGATTGCCATCCCATTCACGTTAAGGGTGCAAGAGGCCACGGCTCAGCCACTGGTGCAATCCAGTCCCCTGCCCCGAGAAGCTGAGGCAGTTGCCAAGTAAGATCCCCAAGCCAAACCCGTTTGTTTTCCGATGGATTGGAATATATTCGACGAGGCAACGGGTTTATGGTGAATTGAACAATTCCGAGATCGTCTCGGCGTAATGCACCAGGGATTGTTCTTCAGCTGGTGTAAATAATTGGCCATCTCGGCAGTTGAGCGTCATGAGCGCTCCGACTAGAGCGCCATTGTGCTCGACGGGAACTGCCAAAGCGGTAGTGATCCCCAGTTGTTCTGCCAGATCTTGGCGGATACGCACATCCGTTTGGGGGTTACAGACTAAGGCTGACTGCCCTGATTCCAGGACTGCACCACAAAGCCCAGAGT
>CAZFWL010000359.1:0-4429 GCA_964522775.1 uncultured Halomicronema sp. | reverse complement strand
TCACGATGCCCCCATGGCCAAAACTGATTGGTATTGTCGGCATCGGCAGCAGCAATAGCGCCTCGGCAGGATCAACAGATTGCCCTTCCGGCTTGAGGGCGATTGCTTCAGGAATCGCTACCTTCAGGGTTTGTTCCGGCACGTAGTGCTTGGCTCCAGTTCTCAAACTGTCTTTCAGCCGGGACTGGATGGTCTCAGTGGACTCGGGCGGTCTTTGCTCAATGGGAATGATGTCCCAAACATAGCGATTAATTAGCTGCTCTTCCCAGGCTTGCCGAATCGCATGGGCGGTGTCATTCGTCGATTCAGGACAGCCGAGGAGCTCTAATGCCGCATCGTTAATGGTGACCACTCGGCCTTCGAGGTCAGTGGAGATGACCGCATCGGAGAGGCTCTGCAGCATGTCTTTTTGATACTGCTTTTCCACCAACACGTTTTCGAAGAGCTGAGCATTCTCCAGAGCGATGCCCGCCTGAATGTTGAATGCCCGCATAAACTCTTCATCGGAACTATTGAAGGAGCCCTGCTTTTTGTTAATCAGCTGGGTCACCGCAATGAGCTTGCCGGAAGAGTCGAACACGGGCATGCAGAGAATGTTGCGGGTCAGGTACCCCGTACGCTTATCCGAAGCGGGATCAAAGCGAGGATCTTGATAAGCATCAGGAATATTGAGGGTTTGTCCCGTGGTGGCAACATAGCCGACGATGCCGCGATCGGCAGGAATGCGCAGGTCAATCAGGGTTTTACCGTCACCGGTCTTGACCTTCGACCACAGCTCATTTGTGGCTTCGTTAATCAGCCACAGCGTACTGCGATCAGCACTCATCAAGTCGCGGGCTTCCGCCATGACGGATTGCAGAGTTTTCTCCAAATCCAAACTCTGTTCGAGGGAGGAGATCGCTTTCAGCAGCGAGGAGACACCTTTTTGGTTGCGAGCCGCAACATAAAAGGAGTTACAGCTTTCGAGGATGATGCCAATCGAGGAGGCAAATTCGCGAAAGCTGCGCTCGTCTTGGCTGTCAAAGGCAATGGGTTGGTTGTTCGGATTGAGCTTGTTGAGCAGTTGCACCACCGCAACCACAGTTTCCTGAGTTTTGTTGAAAACGGGAATGCAAAGAATGCTGTGGGTGCGATAGCCAGTAACCTTGTCAGTCTTCGGATTGAACAGATCGCTGGCATAAGCGTCGGGAATGTTGAGACACTCGCCCGAGGCGGCCACGTGGCCAGCGATACCTTTGCCGACCGGGACGCGAATTTCTAACCGGGCTTCGTCATCGCCCTGGGCAATTTTGGACCAGAGTTCTTCTTTGTCCCAGTCGACCATGAAAATAGTGGTGCGATCAGCTTGGAGAATCTGGCCGATTTTGAGGGTGAACGCCTCTAAAATCTGCTCCAGCATATTCTCCAGCGACTCGTTGTTGATCATGTCGATCGCCCGCAGGAAGTGTTCAAACTCCCGGGTAATTTGATCAAGCAAGTCGATGAACTGTGGTGCAGGTAAGTCTTTGACCCGCCGAGTCAGGCCGCCCCCTTGGGGACTCACCTGGGAAAAGGTCGCCAACATGCTGGAGTTAGTCGAGGCCATAGTGGAGGATTGCTACTACAAGCTATGGGAACGGAATAATCGAGAGCGAGCAGACAGGTAAAAAATCTGGGTGATCGCGGTAAATAGCTTCAACCTACATCACGACAATTACCAAAAATTAGCGCGATGCTTCACAAACCATCCTATCCCTTCTGTCCAAAGCGATAGAAACCCAAGCGAAATACTTAATCACGTCTACCTCTAACCGATTTGCCCCGAGGGAAAATGAGGCCCAAGCTACAGATTCGTCAAGAAGTTAACGCGTCGCAGTAGTCTAACGAAAATCGACGAGAGTCACTATCGCACTGAGCGCTTCGATGCTTCTGAGTTTACCCATCTAGTCGGGGGCGATCGCCACTCAAGTCATGCCATGAATGGGTGCAGGCAGAGACCCACCCAGCAACACCTCACCGTCTCGAGCTCAAACCACTACAATTGTGTCCACACCATTTCATCCAGGTTTATGCCGTCGAGTTTCGGTCAACCTAAGTCACTGGCCAATTTATGGCGGGCGCGGCTATCGCGACGCATCGTGTTTTGGGTCTTTCTCAGCATTGTAGTGATTGAGGCCATTATTTTGGTGCCGTCCGTCATGCGGCGCGAGCGCGAGCTATTGGATTATTTGCGATCGCTCTCGACAGCTCAAGCCGAGGGCATCTTGAGCGGCCAAGACGACTTCATGGCCGCCAGTGATCAAGAGGTGTTGGCGAGTCTGGAAACCTTACTAAGTAATGACGTGATTGTCGGCGGAACGTTATATCGCGCCGATGGGACACCCATCGGTAGCTTTGGGGAACCGCCGGAGTTGTCGGCGGCTAATCCGGAGTTGCTGCCACAGGTATTGGCGGAACGAGATCGCTACAATCGCCGCACTCAACGTTACGACGCCGTTTGGGAAATGTCGCCCCTAGAGGGGCGCTATGAGCTGATTATTCGCCACGATGCCACTTGGGTGGGGCGCGAGTTTTACTATTTCATTGGCCGCATTGCGGGCCTCGTCCTCATCATTTCCATCTTTGTCACCGGGGCGACCATGATTGTGCTTGATCGCTTGGTGATTGGCTCAGTACTGGCCCTGCGACGGGATCTGCTGCGGGCTGGCACCACCCTCCGGCAAAACCAAGATGCGCGATCGCTCCCCTTTGAGTCCGTCCCCCTCAGCACGTCCCACGCTGACGAACTCGGCGATGTGATCATGGCTTTTGAGGAAATGGTCAACCAAGTCGGGGAAGCGATCGCCGAGCGGGATCAAGCCGAAGCAGACCTGCGCCTGTCGGAAGAAAAGTTTTCCAAATCCTTTTATGCCAGCCCCAACCCCATGAGCTTGAGCGTGCTCGCCACGGGAGAACTGCTTGATGTCAACGACAGTTTCCTCAACCTCTATGGTGCCGAACGGAGAGCCGTCATTGGCCAAACGGCTAGCAGCCTGAACTTGTGGGCAGACTTGGGCGATCGCGCAGAAATGCTCAACGTCCTGCGACAGCAGGGCTACCTCCGCAACCAAGAATATCGCTTTCGTTCCGCTCAAGGCACCCTCCGTACGGTGCTCTATTCGGCAGAAACGGTACAGCTCAACGGTCAGACCTGCATTCTCTCCGTATCCAATGACATCACTGAGCGCAAAGCCGCTGAAGATGCCCTCAGTGAGAGTGAGCAACGGTTTCGCACCCTGGTGGAACAAGCGACAGACGCCCTCTTTGTCGTGAATCCCGATGGTCGCCTGATTGACGTCAATCAAGAAGCTTGCCACACCCTAGGCTACACTCGCGCCGAATTGCTGCAATTGACCGTGACCGATATTCAAAAGGCAGTCTCGATGGAAGCCCTGGCGCAAGACTGGGATTTGGAACCAGGGCAAGCCGTCACCCGTGAGGGCATCCATCAGCGCCAAGACGGTAGCCAGTTCCCGGTTGCGGTCAGGCTCGGCCGGATCGACATCGGTGGCAAGTCGGTGCTGCTGGCATTGGCCCGCGACATCACGGCCCGCAAAGCAATGGAGGAGGCTCAAAACCGCTTAGCCGAAATTGGGGAACTGGCGGCGATGATTGTGCATGAAGTGCGCAATCCCCTCACCACTATTTTGATGGGACTCAATTCGCTTCAGCAGTTAGAGTTGCCCGAGCGATCGCAAAAACGCCTCGCCTTCGCGTTAGAGGAATCAGAACGCCTAAAACGCTTACTCAACGAAATTTTGATGTACGCCCGTGAGCAGCAGCTAGACCTCGAGCCGTTGCCCATCGGGCCTTTTTTACAGAAACTACAGTCAGAGTTTGGGCATCAGCCCGTCGCACAAAGTCGCCAACTGCACAGCGTCGGACTCGAGCAATCAGAGATGGTGATGGGCGATCGCGATCGCCTCACGCAAGTATTCATCAATTTATTGAGCAATGCCTGTGAGGCTAGCCCGGAGGGCGAGGACATTACCTGTACGCTGTCAGTCAATACTCGTACCGTAGATATACAGGTTCACAATGGCGGCGATCCTATTCCGTCAGAAATCCTGCCACAGCTCATGCAGCCCTTTTTCACCACCAAGTCAACGGGTAACGGTCTTGGCCTCGCCATTACTCGTCGCATCGTCGAGGCTCACGGCGGCACCATCACCTTTACGTCTACCGCTGCCGCTGGCACAACCGTGACCGTGCAACTCCCAATCGGGCCGGTTCCATCAGCCACATCCGATGATGTGTAACCCCTGCGTACCAGAGGCTGTCGATGGACAGACCACCACTTCCCCAATCCGCCTCACCGCAGTGAACCGAACCACTCACTTCGGTCTTTACCGCTCTGTCCAGAGGGGCAGACCCTTAATCTTTCGTTACAATGCCTGTATATAAAGCGGAA
>CAZFWL010000358.1:0-4436 GCA_964522775.1 uncultured Halomicronema sp. | reverse complement strand
ACAACTCCCTGTTCACCGCCGCACTGACCGGAGGGGCACCCGTCCGCAATGCCGAAGATCGCACGCTCGTCTTCCCTTTTGCGGGAGCCGGAGTTTCGGTCGAAACGGACGAGTTTGACGTGAATCCCTTTATCTCTGCCGGAGTCGATGTGCCGATTATCGATAAGCTCACCGGCACCGCTCGGATCAATGCCAGCTTTGATCAAAACGGCACAGATGTCGGTTTGGTCTTCGGCATTGGCTACGACCTCTTTTCGCTGTTTTAGAAGCTGAATGGGGCCGTGGGCGATCGCTTATCTGACGGGAATCACGCTCACATCGAGCTCAATGGTTTCACCGGTGCGCTCCTCGATCTGGGCTTTGAGCAGCGCCTCTTGTTGAGCGGTAAACAGGGTTCTGCTCAGTAGCAATACCTCAGCCGTGGGGGGAGTTGACTGCCAGTCAAAGCTACTTTCTAGCAGCCGCGCATCGTGAAAAGTATCCACTTCCTCGGTCAAAATGGTCGTCACCAGCACTTCGAAGTAGTCTTGCTGCAAAAAGGCCAGCCGACTTTTGCTGAGGGGCACCAGAGTCAAAAGCGCCAAGAACAGCCAGAACGCAAATGCGCCAAAGGCCCCTCGCGATAACAAAAAGTGCGATCGCTGAGGCGAATATCCGACAAAGAAAAAGACAACATGGCAGGCTAAGGCGATGCCCACCAAGTTCGTCACATAAAGCAGAAACGCCCCACCACAGGTGTACAAATCCCCTTTGGCCAAGCCTAACCCGACGACGCAGAGGGGCGGCATCAGGGCGACGGCGATCGCGACCCCCGCCAAGCTATCTTCAATCTTGGGGCGGCATTTGGCAAAAGAGCCGATGGCCCCCGCTAAGATCGCGACAATCAAGTCCAACGTGTTGGGTTTAGTGCGCGATAAAATTTCGGAGCCAAACGAGGCAAAGGGAATGGTGAGGCCGAGTAAAAAGGCGATGCCGATGCCTAACAATGAGCCCACCCAAATGGATTTCAGCCCCCGTTTGATCAAGGTCTGATTGGCAGTCAAAATGCCAAAGATCGAACCTCGGATTGGGAGCATCAACGGCGCAACGATCATGGCCCCAATGATGACTGCCGTGCTATCGGCAATTAGACCCACGGTGGCAATGCCCGCTGAGGCCACAACCAGGGCAATGTAGTTCAGACTGAGGCTAGACTCCGCCAGCAAGTCAACTTCTAGTCTGGCTAAATGGTCATCGGTAATGAGATTTAAGCTGGGAATGAACGCAGCTATTCGACTCACCCACTGGCGTTCTTGTTTCATGCTGTTACCCGATTGCCTTCCATGCCCTGATCAAGGCGATCGCTCTAATCGCCCTTGTCTTAGCCTAAAAGGCAATCTCACCCAGTACTGCACCAAAAAAGCAATTTTTTTGAAATGTCATCGGCGATCGCGACCAGCATTGTCACGTCAGGCAAGCTCAGCCAACAGACTTCACCCTCTTGGCCAATCTGCGCATCGGGATAAAGCGACCAGGGATAGGGGGCGCAAGTGCTATGGCGACTCAGACAACAGCGGAGCAATCATTGCCATCAGTTCTGGAATATCTTGATGAACAACATTCCAAACGATTTCGACACTCACCGCATCATATTGATGAGCAAGTACATTCCGCATGCCAATGATGTCCTTCCAAGGAATAGCGGAGTGCTGCGCTCGAAAATCATCTGATAGTCGATTTACCGCTTCACCGATCACCACAATGTCATAAAGTACTGCTGCTTGGGTGCGGCGATCTCCCGCTAGAGACGGCCGATCCATCCCCTTAGTGAAGCTAAGGATCTCCTGAGCCGCATTCCACATATCTCGCACAGATTGCTGATCACGCGACATGAATCACCCGGGCTGTGCCTAAAATCTCCCGACGCCGTAGCTCATTACGACTTTGTTCAATTGATTGCTTAGTCGTTACATCGACTTCTCGGCCAATCAATTTTTCCAACTCATCTTTGATGCGCACTAACGCCAGCAGGCCCTTGGTTTTACCAGGAAAATATGAAATCAAAATATCAATATCACTGCTAGTCGAGAAATCATCGCGCAGAACTGAGCCAAACAGCAACAGCTCAGCGATATCCCACCGCTGGCAAAATGACTCTAGTTCAGCGGGGGTGATGCCCAAACGCTGATAAATGTTGACTCGGGACGTAGAGGAAGGCATTTTCCCACGGGAAGAGTTGCTTCCTAATTGTATCGCTGCATTCTGGCAGGGCGATCGCGGCTACGCCATCCCACCAAGCCTCTCCAAGCAATCCCGATAAAAGCGATGATGTTGCACAGCTTTGGGAGAGCAGTTTTAGGGTTGATTGTTGGCAACCAATGGTTCAATGTCGGTCAGCAGTTGCGGCAGGTCTCTCTGAATAACGCCCCAAACATCATCGAGATCGATTTCATCGTAGTCATGGGTAATCACATCCCGCATGCCGGCCATTTGCTTCCAGGGAATTTCAGGATGCTGTAATCGAAATTCCGGGGAAAGTCGTTTCGTTGCCTCACCAATGATCGCGATCCGGCGCAAAATGGCATCTTGTTTCTCCACATTGGCCGCAAGCGCGTCAAAGTCTTGGCCTGCTGCATATTGCAAGATGAGCTTGATGGCTTCAAGGATATCTACTAAGGCTTCTTGGTCACGCGGCATAGATGACCTGTGCAGAATCCAAAATATGACGGCGGCGAAGCCAGTTACGGCTTTGAGCGATCGCTGTTTTACTTACTAAATCGACCTGGCGATGCAGCAGCGTCTCTAACGCCTCTTTCATCTGGATTTTTTCAAATAGTCCTCGCTGAGCAGTTGGCAGGTATGTCACCAACACATCAACGTCGCTGCTTTCAGAAAAGTCATCCCGCAAAACAGAACCAAACAGCGATAGCTCTGCCACTTGCCAGTGCTGGCAGAATGCCTCTAGTTCAGCGGGGGTGATGCCCAAGCGCTGATAAATGTTGACTTGAGACGTGGAGGAAGGCATTTTCCTACGTGAGGAGTTGCTCCCTAATTGTATCGCTGCATTCAGAGGCGGAGTGGCAGCCCCTTATCCTTTGAGGCGATCGCATAAATGATCGCCTACCCGCAACGCATTGGCCATGATGGTGAGCGCCGGGCCAGCGGCGGGACAAGAAGGAAAGAAACTGCCATCAACCACATACAGATTGTCAATATCATGGGTGCGGCAGTGGGTGTCGAGCACCGAAGTCGCCGGATCAGTGCCCATACGACAGGTGCCAAGCTGATAGCCCACAACACTGAGTGGCGCCTCGCCCCGAGGAAAGATGGAGTTGCTTTTGACGGTATCGGTCGTTGTCTCTAACTTTTTGAGCACTTCGATCCACTGGTACACGAGGCGATCGTGGGCTTCAAAGTTATTGGGCTCAAACTCAAATCGCAGCTTGCCTTTTTGCTGCTGGACGCGATTGTTGGGATCCGGCAGCATACCGGTTTGCGCCCACCAGCCAATGGAGTTGATCGCTAACCCTTTCAGGCGCGCTCCCGGTAAGATTTGGGCCAGCACCGAGAGCAACGGCGGCGATTCTGCAAAGATGACGTCCCGCAGCAAGCCACCACTGTTTTCAATGTGGCCCATGGGATATTCGTAGTCGCGGTTGCCCCAATAAAAGTCATTCACGCTGACGGTGCGGGGAAAGTCGCCGGAGTTGGTGACGGCAGCCTTTTCAACGATGACGGTGAGCTTTTGCTTCATCAGGTTGCGGCCCACCAAGTCCGAGCTGTTGGCCAATCCTTGGGGATGGAGATCGTTGGCGGAATCGAGCAAGAGCACTGCTGAGTTCACCGCACCGCAGGCCAGCACGACAATATCCGCACTGAACATAATCGTCTGGGTGCCGACTTCGGCTTGCACTCCTTTGATGGCTTTACCCGAAGGATCGGTGTGCAGGCACACGACCTGGGCCGAGTTCTTGAGGGTGACGTTGTCGTGTTTCAGCGCCAGGTCAATGCCAAACACCTCGGCATCTCCCGTGGGGTCATCGTCTTGTCGGGTGAGACTCAGGGGCAAGGGCGTCGGATTCAATCCCTGTTGACTCAGGCCCTCGACCAGCGGCTGCATCAGGGGCTCATGATCGATCGCGGGAAACGGATAGTCCCCACTATGAGACGGTTCCGTCGGGTCGCCCTGAGTACTGCCGTGAACTTGGTAAAGCTGTTCCGCAGCGGTGTAATACGGCTCTAAGTCAGCGTACTGAAAGGGCCACTCGGGGGCGATACCTTCTTGGTGGGGCAGGGCGGTGAAGTCGCGATCGCGCATCCGCATCAGGGTCGCCGAGTACACCTTGGTGTTGCCCCCCACCGCATAGTTAGTCTGCGGCGAAAACGGCTCCCCCTCCTGGTCATACCACTGCTCCGGCGCGTGATAACGTTCCTTTTTAAAGACATCGACATCGGCA
>CAZFWL010000357.1:0-4438 GCA_964522775.1 uncultured Halomicronema sp. | reverse complement strand
CTTGTCCTCTCAAGGGTTAATAACCTCAGTCACAGAGGCTGTATCTGCGATCGCGCTTAACCGCGACCACCCCAGCCACCGCCACCAGAAGGTTTGCGTTCTGTGCGAGGACGAGCCTTATTCACCTTGAGGGTGCGGCCCATCCACTCAGCTCCATCGAGATCTTCAATCGCCTTATCTTCTTCGGCATCATCAGACATCTCCACGAATGCAAATCCACGCATCCGACCGGTTTCCCGATCAGTGGGGACTTGAATTCTCTTGACGCTACCGTACTCTTTGAAAACTTCATTGAGATCATCTTCGGTGGCGCTGTAGGAAAGGTTCCCTACATAAACGGTCATAGCCCAACCTCGCAAGCAAAATAAAAAACAAAATTCGGAATACGGGGATAAGCTATCGAACCAAAAGCCAGAGAACGGAATCCCAAACCTAGCGGACACTCAACCACCGAAACCTCATACAGTTTACACCATCCTGTCAATCTCCCTACAGGTGCGATCGCATAGCTTGGTGAACTGCATTCAAAGTCAACTTTTCAACCGCCGGAGCAACCATCTGACAAGGACTCCAAAGAAATCCGCAGAGTCAGACACGGCGCTTAGAAAAGCATCATTCAACAGTTACTGGAGAACTCTAGCAACTTAATTCTTTATACTCGACGAATTATGTCAGCGTTTGACGAATCAAGCTGGCAAGTTGATCCGCGCTATCTGGAATTGCCAAGCTCGCTGCTGCTGCTGCCATCTGTCGGCGGCGTTCCGGATTATGAATTAGTTTCAACACCATGTCTTGCAGGGTTGCAGCGGTCAAATCAGTTTGCCGACAGACCAGGGCCGCATTGGCAGCCGCAAACGCAGCCGCATTGTAGGCTTGATGGTCTTCCGCTGCAAACGGGTAGGGAATAAGCACCGACGGCGTGTGGGTAAAGGCCAATTCGGTGAGCGTGCCAGCACCGGCTCGACCAATGACCAAGTCGGCTCGCTGATAGAGACCCGCCATCTCCCCAAAAAACGATCGATGGATGTAGTGCTCATGCTGCAGATTCTCAGCAGCTGGATCATTGTTGCCAGTCTGGTGAATCACCCAAGCCCCAGCCTCAAACCAAACCGGGGCAGCAGCCCGCACCAATTGATTAATCGAAACCGCTCCCTGACTGCCCCCGACCACCAAAATTACCGGGGCAGCAGACGGGGGTGTCACATCGGGCGGCAAAGCATCGTCACTCAGAAATTGAGATCGCACCGGCGTCCCCACCACCACACTGTTCGCTTTTGGCAAGTGGCTGGTAGCCGCTTCAAAACCCAACGCGACTAGAGAGCACCAGGGACTCAGCCAGCGAGTAACTTTTCCCGGTAGCGCATTCGACTCGTGCAAAATCGCCGGTAAACCGAGCGATTTTGCGGCAAGAATAGCCGGAGCCGCAATGTATCCCCCAGTCGTAAACACTCCCTCAAATTGCTCACGTTGGAGCAGTTGACGTACCTGTAATGTGGCTTGCAGGACTTGGCTGACCAGTCGCAGAGAGCCCAGCCCCAGTCGCCCCTGAAAACCACCCAGGCGCACAGTGTGGAGCGGATATTGCTGAGGTACCAACTCCGTTTCCAGTCGATCAGGCACGCCTAACCATTCAATCGTGTACTCTGGCAGTTGCTCTGCCGTAGCGATCGCGGGAAAGAGATGTCCCCCAGTGCCGCTCGCGGCAATCAGAAGTTTTTTAGAAGTCTCTGACACGATTACGCGCTCTGAATGTGAAAGGGCCTTACACTACCTGTCGTCGTAGCAACGACTCCTTTAAGCGTAGGCGTAAACCATCGTAGGGTAACAACAGTTCATCCTTGCTCGGCTAACGTTTGGACTTTGGAACGGCACTCTAGCTGAGCGCTGCCCTAACGCACGATGCGGGTTTAGGCCACTGGTTCTAGCGATGCCAGTGGATCGGGGATGGCTGACGTCGGGGCCTGAAATTCGCCTGTAATCACATACTCCAACCGGAGTTTGAGCCAGGTGATGACTGTTTTATCAGTGGAGACCACGGCAGCTGCGGGCTGCGGACAGCGACTTTTAATCTCGCTAAATCCTTCACTATCGAGAAATGCAGGTTGCTTGACCAACCAAAAATCGATCTCTTTCTCTTGTTCTTGATAGTGGCGACGGCGCTCGCGCAGCACCTCATCGAGGGGTTCGTCTTCGAGCAAAAACTTTTGGCTGGCCACAAGGTAGTAGTAAGTTTGCATAGTCCTTCGGATAAACGACCACCTAGAGACAAAATTCTCCCACAGAAGGTTGTTGACCGTGTAGACCTGATGAGTAAAGTGATGTGAAGCGGCGATCTGGAAGAACTCAGATGAGCCATGGTCGAGTTGACGCTTAGACATTCGTTTCAGCTCTTGCCTGACTCATCCCCTGCCCTTACTCAATAGTCACCCCGCATGACTTGCTTCATCTCGCGCACGGCTCGCTCCATACCAACCAAAGCGGCTCGACTGATGATGGTGTGGCCAATGTTCAACTCTTCCATGCCTTCAATACAAGCAACCGGATACGTATTTTGATAAGTCAAGCCATGACCCGCGTTGACTCGGAGTCCTGCGGCGATCGCTTCCTTCGTGCCCACCGTTAAATAGCTTAATTCTTCGGCGCGCTCGGCCTCACCTTGGGCCTCGGCATAACGTCCCGTATGCAGCTCAACAAATTTCGCCGTCGTTTGCTTAGAAGCGGCAATTTGCTCGGGCTCAGCGTCGATAAACAGACTGACGGGAATACCCGCGCCCTGCAGCGTGGAAACCACTTGAGTAATGCGATCGCATTGCCCGGCAATATCTAAGCCGCCCTCAGTCGTCACCTCTTCCCGCTTTTCCGGTACTAGGGTCACATAATCAGGTTTGATATCGAGGGCAATGTCAAGCATCTCAGCAGTAGCTGCCATCTCTAGGTTGAGATGAGTCCGGACTGTTTGCCGCAGCAACCGCACATCGCGATCTTGAATATGCCGACGGTCTTCTCGGAGATGCACAGTGATGCCATCAGCGCCAGCGAGTTCTGCTAACACTGCCGCCGCTACCGGATCAGGCTCTACGGTACGGCGCGCTTGGCGAATGGTCGCAATATGGTCAATGTTGACGCCTAAAGTTGGCACGGATAATCTCCCACATCTTCAATGCAATGTAGTGATTGTAATGAGAAATGGCCCTTGACCAAACTGGTTAAGGGGACTCGCCAGCATGGTAAGAGCTCCGTACTAACGGGCCAGAACGCACGTGGGCAAAGCCTAGAGATCGCGCCATTTCGCCTAATCGTTCAAATTCTTCGGGTGTCCAATATTTTTGCACGGGCAGGTGAGCGAGCGAGGGGCGCATGTATTGGCCCAGAGTAATGCGATCGCACCCGACAGCTCGGAGGTCTGTAAGCGTTGCCATGATTTCGGCTTCCGTTTCGCCGTGTCCCAACATCAGACCCGACTTAGTCGGAATATGCGAATTCACAGCTTTGACATAGCGCAAGACGGCGAGGGAGCGATCGTAACGCCCGCCCCGTCGCACTGGATCTTGTAAACGACGGACAGTTTCCACGTTGTGGTTGTAACAAGCAGGAGCCGCCTGAGCGACGGTCTCAACGCGCTGACGTTGCTGCACCACAGCGTCTTCGCCACCCCAAAAGTCAGGGGTGAGCACCTCAATTTGGGTATCCGGAGTGCGATCGCGAATCGCCTGCATCGTTTGCACAAACCAGTCGGCTCCCTTATCCGGCAGGTCATCACGAGCCACCGAGGTCAGCACGACATATTTCAGCCCTAGCAGAACAACGGACTCAGCGACCTTACTAGGCTCCTCTGGGTCAAGGGGAATGGGAGCATGGCCTTTATCCACCTGGCAAAAGGCGCAAGCGCGGGTACAGGTTGGCCCCATCAGCAAAAAAGTCGCCGTTTTGTTGCTGTAGCACTCGCCTCGGTTCGGGCAGCGACCTTCTTCGCAAATCGTGTGAATGCCCCGCTGCTTGACGATGCGTTGCACCGTCGAGATATCGCTGGCCTTGCCAATGGAGGGACGCAGCCAAGGCGGCAGATTAATCAGTTCACGAGCGGAAGAGGTCATTAGGCGCAAGCTAATAAATCAATATTGCACAACGAATCCGTCATGCGGTTTGAGTCAGTCAAATGACTCTCTTTGAATATATGCAGTAAAGTGCGACCAGCCTTTACAAAGCACTGCCGAGTCAATCACATCAACTCTCCTAAGTCACCTTAAACCAGAAAGACTTGAGCGATCGCCCCTTCATCATAAAAGATAGTCAGCAACTGGATTGGGCACTATAGAGAACGGGAATTTTGGGATCACTAAGGCGACGCTGTTGCTTGGCTAGCCAAATAGGTAACTAGTCAAAGCCTCAGGATTCTGTCTGAAAGTTTTATCGACTCATCGGTCTCGGCCCTGAGATC
>CAZFWL010000356.1:0-4441 GCA_964522775.1 uncultured Halomicronema sp. | reverse complement strand
GAAAACATTTGGCGATCGCCCGCTGATATTGATCAAGAGCGATTTTTGCAAGGTGCCGTTACTGACCTTGAGCTACAACGTGAACTGCTGATTCATCGCTTGGGGGTAGATCCCCAAAATATCGTCACCTTGTCGAACGCAGAAGCGACGGTGAATCAAATCTTGACGACGGTACAGAGCCATTTGGTTGACCAAGCCAAACCCGGCGATACCGTCATTTTGCACTTTAGCGGCTTGGGGAGTCAGGCCGCGCTCTCGGGCACACCAGAAGGGCAAACACTCCCGACCCTAATCGCTGCCGATAGCTATTGGCCGGACGAAAACGTCCCCATCGTCCACGATTTGTTTACCGAAAGTTTGATGCAGCTCTTGGCCCAGTTGCGCAGCGTCAAACTGCTGACGGTGCTTGACGCGAGCTCGGCCTCAGCCCCCACTCTGCGGCGGGGAAATTTTCGGGTGCGATCGCGCCTCTCTACATCACAGGGCGACTGGCAGTCTCCCAGTTCGATGCCCCTCACAAAGCCGACCAAGACTTGGTCACAATTAGTTGCCAACTGGCCCGGAATTTTGCTGCAGCCCCGCTTAGGCAACGGCACTGCCCTCGAGGGCAACTGGTCAGATTTCAGTGCCGGATTATTTACCTATGCCCTAACTCAGCAGGTTTGGATGAGTATGCCTGCCCAGCGCCAACAATGGTTTATGCGCCGCATCGATCGCAAACTCTCAGCCTGGACAGGCACCGATCAATCCTCCGAAGTATTCGGCAAAGCGAGCGCCAAACGCCCCGGCATTCCCCTCTTATCGGGGCGGCTTCCGCAGCCCGCAGCTGATGGGGTGGTCAAAACGGTCAATGTCCCTGATGGCAGTGCTGATGTCTGGCTCGGTGGCCTGCCATCAGTTTTGCTGCCTTATTGCGAATTGGGACTACGACTGCAGCCATTACCCTCACTGCCCAAACTCACCGCTGCTCCCGGCGGCACTTTGTTAATCCAAACCTTAGACGGACTACGAGCCAAAACTGCTCTCACAAACCTCGCAGAGCTACCGATCGGGACTCCTATCATCGAAGTTGAACGTCGCTTTCCAAAAGAAATTGCGCTGACCGTTGCCATCGATCCGGCCTTAGAGCGGATTGAGCGCGTGGATGCCACTAGCGCCCTCTCGAGCCTGCCTTTTATTGCTACCACAGCACCCGGTGAGAGCCTCGCCGATTGTTTGTTTGGCAAAAGTCAGGCACTGCTGAGCGCCACAGCGCCATCCCCCGTGGCGAAGTCAATTCCGTTAGCAGCTGAGCCAGCAGTTTCTGAACCCACCAGCGTGCCGCCAGGTTATGGCTTGTTCACCCCAGATGGATCGCTGATTGCAGGCACGACGGCAGAAGAAGAAGAAGCTGTGAAAACGGCCATTACCCGTCTGACAGAAACACTGCAAAGCCTCCTAGCAGTCAAAATGCTCCGGTTGACGCTGAATCCCGTTTCCTCACGATTGCCTGTGCGGCTGGTGCTAGAAACTCAAGCCCCCGACAGCAAGCTCTTGCTGCTAGAAGAAACCCTACGATCGCGCCAACTCAACGGCAGTAACCTCAGCCAATCAGAGCGGTTAACGTTTGGTAGCTTGACCCGCAACCGCCCAGAGCAATATCAAATTCGCTTGACAAATTCGGGGGCAGAAACAGTGTATTACCTGCTGTTCAGCGTGGTTGATAAAGGTCGGTTATCGGTCTATTGTCCCCCCTTCAACCTGGCGGAAGGGAGCGAGCAAACCAGCCAGCTGATCGCCACGGAAAGCGCCCTGCCCGGCGATACGGCCATCAAATATCCCAAGATGCCGGAAACCTCGTTTGCCTTACAGCCGTTGAAAACGACAGAGGTCTTTGCGGTCGCCTGCACCGAGCCCCTGCTCAAAACCTGGAAAGCTATTCGCACGACGGGATTCCGGTATCAGAGCGATCGCTGGGCGGTGATTGCTGCCCCCCTGGCAGTCACCCAAGCGCTGCTGCACGATTTGCATGAGGCTAGTGGCAAACTGCAAGACATACCGGACACGGCTGCAGAGCACACCTTGAGTCTGAAATCCGCCGCATGGGCCACTTTGTCCTTGTAAAGTGAGCACTGCTAGCAACCAGCCCCCCACTTTTGAGGATGACTAGCCCTGACGGGAGCGACCCTGCGGTGCCTTGAGAATTCAATGTGGCTCGCTAACCTCGACGACCTGGCCTGACTAGCCAAACCATTCCTGATAGATTTCATCGTATCGGCCCGTTTCGGAGAGCCTAAGGAGGGTCGCGTTGATGGCCTCGCGATAGGGACTGTCTTGCTGCAGGGCGATCCCGTAGTTCAGGGATTGAAATACATCGCCGACGACTTTGTACTTGCCCTGACCTTGATGAGAGACAAAATATTGCAGGACGGGAGAATCGTAAACCACCGCATCAACGGTTTTCTCAGTATCGACGGCAGTGTACAACGCTTCCAACGTCGGAAAATCCTGAAACAGTAGGTTAGTCTGCTCATCTAGAAATTCAGCGGCGGCACTTTCAGCCACGGTGGCAACTCGCTTACCTGGCAGGTCTTCGAGCCCGGTGATCACGCCCTGCAATTCCTGCACGGTAAATGTGGTGGCAATGCTAGCGGTGAAATACGCAAAGACAAAATAGCCAGAAAACATCCACAACAGCCCGAACACTCGGCCAGCAGGCTTTTTCGGCACTTTATCTCCATAGCCCACCGTCGTCACGGTAACCGCCGCCCACCAAAATGCTTCCCAGATACCGTGCCAGTAGTCATTCGGAAATTCATGGTTGTGATTGCGTTCTGACCACCACAAAATGTGCGCCACGATAAGCAAAATCAACACCAGGATGCCCACGCCGTAATAGAGCCGGGGCGATCTCAACACTGCCCCCACAACGCTCAACAGCTTGCTAAATTCACTTTGGTCGCTAGGCACCAACACTTGCAAACCTGACTCGTAATAGGGGTAAGAAAAGTCCAGCCGTTCTTCGCGGTGGGACGTAATGCCGATACCGGCGATCGCAATATCAGCCGCCCCCCGTTCCACTTCATCCAGCAGTTTGGCGACGGAGTTGACCCCGACTAAATCGTAAGAGAGTTGCAGCTCATCGGCGATCGCTTCCCACAGGTCAATGCTAAATCCCTGGTATTGCTGGTCTTCATAAATGACGAAGGGCTCAAATCGTTGGGTTACAACTCGCAGCGGCGTAGTCGATAGGGGAATCGCATTTGGGGCAGCCGTGGATTCTGATGTGACATCAGCGGGTGGAATTTCCGCAATCGCCCTCGCCTGAGTGAGCCAACTGTTCACCAGTTGGCGGTTGGTCTTGATCCAATCTTGGGCATGACGTTGAATATCACTCTCATCGCCTTCGTCAGCAAGCATTTTGGCATTTTGGGCAGCAATATCTTCTAGGGGAATGGTGACCTGCTCGAGCAGCGATCGCACCGCAGGATTCGCCGCCAAAAACTCACTATTCGCGACCGCCCGAATATCGTTACGCGGAAAGCCCAACGTACAGGGATCCGCCACGCAGCCGACGATCCCAGTCATCGTAGTTTCACTTTCAAGGCTTTTTTGTCCCAACGGCAAACTTGGATACGGCACCTCTAGCCACACCACGTCTTCGCCTGGCACCAGAACGTTCATCGTCCAGTTCGGCGTCCAGGTGTAGAACAGCACGGGTTCGCCCCGACGTTGCCGCTCGACAATGAGCTCCATTAGCGGAGCATAATCGCCTTGAATATGAGTCGCCGTTTCGCTGAGGCCATATTCCCGTAGATGGTAGTCAATGACTTCGGCACAGGCCCAGTCTTCGTTACACCCCAGTAAGTCAGCTCGGCCATCATCGTTGTGATCAAATGCCTCGATCACCTCTGGTCGTTGTAAATCTGCCAGCGTGAGAATGTTGAGTCTTTCCGCCGTGACTTTATCGACGAGATAGCCTTGCAACGCACCGCCTGGAACCTCAAAGCCAACCGGCTCCACCTGGCCCTGAATGCCTGGCTGTGCCAAATAGCGATCGTGCAAAGGAAACCAGCCACTGGCCCAGAGATCTACTTCACCTGTGGCCGCCTGCGTATAGAACTCATCATTGCTGAGGGTTTTAGGCGCATCGACTTGATACCCCAATTCGGTCAACAGCGCTCGATACACCTCTGCCTGAAACCAACCCGTGTCCCAAGTGGGACGACCCATGATCAGGCTGGGAGCCGCTTGCCCCATGGGTGTGCCCTGCAATAGCCCGACCAACACCATGCCAAGCAACAACAACGGCCAAACAGCTCGATGACGGGCCCGACGCCGAGGAAACAGTCGCCACCAAAGCCGCTGGCCATGACTTAGACCAGCAGCCAGTAATCGTTTCAAGACAAGGGGTTTCATTAGGGGATGTAAAAGCGGTCAGGCCAGTAAGGCGATCGCAGGT
>CAZFWL010000355.1:0-4459 GCA_964522775.1 uncultured Halomicronema sp. | reverse complement strand
GGGCTGGGGATAGGAGATCGGCCATGTGACTGCTCATTCCTCGGCCCTATTATCACCTAGGAGCTTGCAAATCTTTCTCGTAATAGGAAGATGTTGTAATCATGGGGCAGGGTACTCCCTACAGCAGATTCATTTGTCCTCAGAACTACGTAAACCTAAGCAAGGTCACGCGAAAATTCAGTACGGTTAGGCCGACAAGACAGTGTTGAAGAACGCCAATTGTTTCGGTAAGCAAATACTGTGCAAATCGTAGTTGTCGACAATGGTTTGGCGGGCGGCTTCCCGCAACGATCGCAACTGATTGGGGTGTTCCAGCACGCGGCAGATTTGGGCCGCGATCGCGGTTGCATCAAAAAAGTCTACGAGCAGTCCGTTTTTCTCGTCTTGGATGAGTTCTTCCACCGGGGCGGTTCGTGAACCCAGCACCAGACAGCCACAACTCATGGCTTCGAGCATGGACCAGGATAGTACAAAGGGATAGGTCAGGTAGATGTGAACGCTGGACACTTGAAATAAAGCAATCAATTGACTGTAAGGCACCCGACCCACAAAATGGACGCGGCTCAGATCGAGCCGATCGCGCACCTCATCAAGAAAAATGTCCTTCCAGGTTTGGGGCGACGGTGGGGCCGTTCCATAGCTGACGCTATCCCCCCCGACAATGACGACATGAGCCTTAGGTCGATCATGCAAGAGCTGGGGTACGCACCGCATAAAGCTGTGATAGCCGCGATAGGGTTCTAAATTGCGGTTCACAAAGGTAATCACTTCGTCATTGCGGGTAAGTATCAAGGGCGGATCCGCCGCCGTCACGGTGAACTGGGCCTCTGGGTTCGGGCAGGCCAAATCGGTATCGATG
The DNA here is from genome assembly GCA_964522775.1 of uncultured Halomicronema sp. Lineage (GTDB taxonomy): Bacteria > Cyanobacteriota > Cyanobacteriia > Phormidesmidales > Phormidesmidaceae > Halomicronema. The sequence continues at coordinate 3,600 of CAZFWL010000355.1, read as the reverse complement.
CCGTCGTGGATCACGCTGAGCCGATCGTGATAAGTCGCGGGCATTACGGACTTTTGATACTGCGTGGGGCAAATGCCCCGATCTATGGCCTCTAATGCCAGCAGATTGTTAGCATTTTTGGTGCGGATGCGGCAGCGACTATCGAGCTGGAGGGGCCCATCGGGAATGAATTCTGGGTCGAAGCCTACGTCTTGCCCCTGGCCGTGGTAGTAGAACTCAAACAGTCCCACCAGCGGCGCAGCGGGAAATATATCTTTGATGAACAGCGCTTCGCCCCAGCCGGGATGGGCATAGATGATATCGGGAATAAAGCCCTTTTCCTTCAGGTTGAACAGCGATCGCGCTACCTGCTGCCCGCGTCTGACCTGCCCTTCAAAGTTGCGCAGATATTGATGGGTGTCGGGACTACCGGAGTTTGGGGTGGGGTAGCCAATGCGAGTTACTCCAGGAATCTCGGGGCGATTATGCAGATTGGCGTGCTCGCCTAACCCGATGACTGTATGGCCCTGCTGGGCCAGCGCAAGGGACAGGTGAGAATACTGCCCCGGAAAATTCTGATGGATGAACAAGACATTCATGACGGGTGGCATCAACATGACACGGACTAAGGCGATCGCGGCCAGCATGAGAGTTTGGGAGGCGGGCGAAATGCTCCTCCTAAGTGCATCAAAGGACTGGACAGATTAAATCTGAGATCGCCGCCCAATCATATCGGCATCCAAGCTCAAATCGGCCTCCTCGTCTGCTCATTCATCCTCATCCGTCTTGCGTTGCCGAAACTGTTTTGCCTTTTGCTGGAGGTTTTGAAAGTAATCGGTTTCGACAATCCCTTCCACTTCTTTCGCTTTACGGGTTTGGTCGATTTCAATTTTGAGATCGCGAATTTGTTGCCGCAGCCGCTGTTGTCGCGCAATTACCTCGTTAACCATTTTTTGGAAGACTTGCCCGAGTTGGCCTAATTCATCCCGACGGTTGACCACAGCGGTGAGTTTGCGCGACTCAGCCTGGTCGAGTTCTTCTACCGTTTTAATATCGTCTGAGGCGAGCTTTTCTGATAGCTTGGCAAGTCCCTGTAAAGGCTTGATGACCAATGGTTTCAACAACACATTGATGCTGAAAAGCGCGATCGCAAATACCAGGATGAACAGACCCATGACTCCACCCCATGCCTGGCGAGCCCCAGTAAATACCTCTTCGGCGGGGACGTAGACAATCTGAGTGCCCAGCACCTCATTGAGTTGCCAATCAAAGCCGTTTTCGCGGCCGTAGATTTCTAACATTGCCGGGGGGGCGTTTTCCGGTCGACTATGACAAACCAGGCATGACTCATCTTGGATGATGATGGGCAGCGAGCTGTAGAAATAAAGTCCTTCTCCTGGTACCTCGCGATAACCAGATTTGCTAGATACCCCCGGATTATCCAAATAATCTTGCACCAGCGCCGCTTCAAATTCATCGACGAGGTCATCGGGATTTGTCGGATTCAGCACCGCCTCCTTGTAGCGATAGTCAAAATCGCCAGCCAGAGGATCTGCCGAATCCTGGTTAGCTGCTGACATCAACTCAAAGGTTCGCCGGGCCGCATAAGCCGGAACGACTTCAGGCCAGAATTCTGCTTCATTTTCGTAGCGCACTAAGATGGGCAAAACTTCTTGGTCGGTGTAGCGGCGGACAGCTTGCATCGATTCCATCAGCATGACGCCCTCCGCATTCACTTTGCTCTCAGCTTGATATTGCAAAGCTCGAGACAGGAATAAGCCGCCAACGGCACTCCCCAGAATGAAAATCAGCAGCAGAATAATGGTGAATTTGGGCGCAAGCTTGAGTCGATTAAACATACTGAGCACTCGGATGGATGAGGAAGACCTAATGGCAAGAATCGCGATCGCGAATTTGGGTTCCCTGATTGAGAGCATACCCAGCGACCTGAGAATGGTCTGAGAGCCAACCTCAGGAAGGCATCTGCGATCTCGACCGCTGTTTGGTTCTAATCCTATTCAGTCATTCCGCAAAATGGGGGTTCATTCCTAAAGCTGCGTGAAAAAGTTATCCCTACAGGACACAGGTATTTTGCAAATACTGTCAGGGGTGACTAATGCGAGTGCCGCTGCTGTTGTCGCATGATCTGTTTGGCCTGTTTTTCGGGTGTCATCTCGGCATAGCAGTGGGGACAGGAGATGCCCGGCTCATAATGGGGATGCGCGCGATCGCCCTCACTGACGGGGTTGCCGCAGGCATAGCAAAGAGCGTGACTGCCGGGTTCGAGGCCATGGCGCACAGCCACCCGCTCATCAAAGACGAAACATTCCCCTTTCCACAAACTTTCTGTTTCGGGCACCTCCTCCAAATATTTGAGAATGCCCCCTTGCAGGTGATAGACCTCCTCAAACCCCTGTTTCAGCAAGTAAGCGGTGGCTTTTTCGCAGCGGATGCCTCCGGTACAAAACATCGCCACTTTTTTATGGGTTTGAGGATCAAGATGAGTCGTCAAATAGTCCGGTAGTTCGCGAAAGGAGTCGGTGTGGGGGTTGACCGCTCCCTGAAAGGATCCAATCTCGACTTCATAATCGTTGCGGGCATCGACCAACATCACTTCCGGATCACTGATCACCTGATTCCATTCTGCCGGAGTCACGTAGGTCCCAACCTGCTCGGTGGGATTCACGTTCGGTTGCCCCAAGGTCACAATTTCCTGCTTCACTTTGACTTTCATGCGGCCAAAGGGATGGTCAGCGGCGGTGGAAAACTTTGCGGTGAGGTCACTAAATCGTGAATCACGTTGCAAGTTTTCCAGCAGTTGAGTAATGCCTGCCTGAGTACCGGAAACAGTCGCATTCAGTCCCTCAGTCGCAAGGAGAATGGTGCCTTGAAGTGATAGTTGCTCGCAGCGCGTTTGCAGCGATCTCTGCAACGCTTCGCAATCCTCAACCGTCACAAATTTATAGAAGGTGGCAACAACGACAGCCATGGCAAACTCCAGCGGGCGAATGCCCCAGAGCAAAAATTCAGCAAACTCTATTTTACAAACGATATTGGCGATAGACTTCAGCGGCGGCGCGATGCAGTAAAGAATGCCGGTAAACCAAGTCCGGCATATTTTTGTCATAACCGCCGCCGATGACACAGGCCACTGGGTAGCCTGCGGCGATACAGGTTGCCAGCACGTAGCGATCGCGCTCATACAGCCCAGTATTGGTGAGCGCTAGTTTGCCCAGGCGATCGCGACCATGGACATCTGCCCCGGCATCATAGAGCACCAAATCAGGCTGCACTTGATTCAAAACCTGCGGCAAATAGGTTTGCACTTTCGACAAATAATCATCGTCGCCCATGCCTTCCGCTAGGGGAATGTCTAGATCGCTACTCTGTTTTTGGCGGGGAAAGTTCACCTCACAATGCATCGAAAAGGTGAATACGCGCGGCTCATCGCGAAAAATCCAGGCGGTGCCATCGCCCTGATGGACATCCAGATCAAAAATTAAGATCTGTTTGACCCGGCTTTGAGCCAGAAGCAGGCGGGCGGCGATCGCCAAATCATTGAAAATACAAAACCCCGACCCGTAACTCGGAAAAGCGTGATGGGTGCCGCCCGCAGTGTTG
>CAZFWL010000354.1:1818-4463 GCA_964522775.1 uncultured Halomicronema sp. | reverse complement strand
CCGTTAACGCCGCCAATGGCCCCCGCTGGGGAATTTTGCTATGCCCCCGACGGGTGTAAAACTCTGGGGTCGCTTGCGCGGCTGCTCGCCCTGACCCATTCAAGCCCCGCAGAGACTGTGACTTCGCATCATAGATGAGCCAAAAGGCATCCCCGCCCAGTCCGGTCATGTGAGGATACACCACCCCCAAAGCGGCTTGAGTCGAGATCGCGGCATCCACTGCATTGCCGCCGGCCTGCAAAATTTTAGCCCCAGCTTCTGAGGCTAAATGGTGCGGGCACACCACCATGCCCTGAGTTGATGTGACCGCCGACTGCATAGAACTGGCGATGCTCATGAAAATGCTCCGTCTCTGGCCATCAAAAAAGGCGCGATCATCCATCACGCCTTACACACAATCATCAAAAATGAATTCAGCTGACCGCGACTAACCCAGGCGATAGCCGAAACCGCGAACCGTCTTTAGATAATGGGGTTTGCTGGGGTCTTGCTCAAGCTTCTCTCGGATCCAGCGAATATGCACGTCAACGGTTTTGTTGTCGCCCATAAAGTCGTGGCCCCAAACCTTATCGATAATCTGATCGCGTGACCAGACTCGCTTGGGCTGACTCATGAAGAGCTCTAAGATGCGAAATTCCTTAGGCGACAGGTTGATTTCCTCATCGTCCAAGAACACGCGGCACTCTTTGGGGCTGAGAGTCAAGGCTTCGAACCGCAACACCGGGTCAGATTCGGGCTCATTCCCTCCACGATGACGTCGCAAGAGGGCGCGGCAGCGAGCAATCAACTCACGCATGCCAAAGGGTTTAGTCAAATAGTCATCGGCGCCAACTTCCAAGCCAACGACGCGGTCAGTCTCAGTGCCCTTGGCACTCAAAATCAAGATCGGGACCTCAACCCCCTGATATCGCAAGAGCCGACACAGATCTAAGCCATTCATGCCGGGCAGCATCAAATCTAAAACGACTAAGTCAACATCCTGCACTAAGCGACGAGTATTATTCTTCGTGCCGCCCAGCATTTCCAAAGCGGAGAGGCCATCTCCCGCTGCTAGTACTTCAAATCCAACTTCTGCCAAAGCCAAGCCAATCGTTTCGCGAATCAGCTCTTCATCTTCGACAATGAGAACGCGCCCTAAACCAACTCGAACCGACTGTTTACCTGCCGCAGACAGCGTGAGAGATGACATAGAAAACACTTATTCACTTACAGACCAAATGTAGCAAGCAACCGGATCCTTTTAAACAGCAAATATTTGACGCTAGTCAGCGTATATCCCGCGAAGGGAGATTTCGCGATCTCCACCAGACGCTACCGTCCATTACTGACCTGGCCTGAGTCATTGACAAAGCTGGCATCCAGTCAGGCTGAAGGAACAGCATCGCTATGGTGAAGTGACTCAATGCAGGCACTACTCAAATTTTTCTAGCTGGTCGAGGCGCAGCCAGATATTTGGCGTTGGCACATGCCCAAACATGACTAGAGCGTAGTCGTCGCGAGTTTCTAAGATTTCGCCTTTGGTTTCAAATAAGTACGGCGGAAAGCGAGTATCACTGGCCGTGGCCTCAACGCTGTTTTCCAACTTGTCTCGGACTGCTCGCACGAGGTCGCCACGCTTTAGGGTTCCAGCCATTACTCTGTTGCTCTCTTACTGAACTGCGCTGGCATCATTGTAAACCGCCAGCATTCGGCTATCGGCATCCGGCAGCAATCTAGCGATATAAAGTTCTAAGGCGATTGATAACGTCACGGCATGGCTACGGTATCCGTCCGGGGTGGCGGAATTATCGTTGACACTGGGGACAAAAGTGGGCGGATCGTCCCGCTAGTTTGATGCGCTTAATGGGGGTTTGGCAGACGCGGCAAGGCTGTTGCTCGCGATCGTACACGTTAGCGACACCGCCATAGTTGCCATTAATGCCGTGGACATTGCGAAAGTCGCTAAAGGTCGTACCGCCTTGAGCAATACCAGCGGACAAGGCTTGTTGAATGCCGCCGTGCAATCGCGCGATACGTTGGCGACCCAAGCGAGCACATAACGTCGTGGGGCGAATGCGGCTGAGAAACAGGGCTTCGTCGGCATAGATATTGCCAATACCAGCGACTAACGCTTGGTCGAGCAAGGCATTTTTGACCGGGCGTTTGCGTCCCCGGGTGGCTTGATAGAGATAGTCAGGCGAAAAGCGATCGCTAAAGGGTTCTGGTCCTAAGGCAGCGATGCCGGTAATGACTGACTCGACAGCAATTCCTGGCGGCACCCACCAAATACGGCCAAAGGTGCGCTGATCCACAAAGCGGAGTTCGTGCTCCTGATCAAAGTTGAATCGCACCCGACAATGCTTAGAGATGGGCTCTTGAGGCGACAACCAAAGCAATTGTCCCGTCATGCGCAGATGCACACCCAGATGGCCGGCCGGTTCGCCATCAGGGCGCTCCAACGCAACCAGCAGATATTTACCCCGGCGAAACCACCCCTTGAGGGTCGTGTGGGTTACGCCTTCCCAAAACTGCTCTAGCGACTCCGGGTGGGCAATGATGCGCGGCAACAGCACCTCCCCGCCTCGAATCTGATGATTTAGTGTGACTTGATTAAGACCACGGCAAACGGTTTCGACCTCGGGCAGCTCAGGCACGATCGCAACAAC
>CAZFWL010000354.1:0-1789 GCA_964522775.1 uncultured Halomicronema sp. | reverse complement strand
TAATATACCGCTCTGAGTCAGGAGAGTTGACCTACTCAGAAATGCAAAACCCACGCAAGCTCAACCAAAGGCAAACTCACGTGGGCGCATTAATGAAGCTCTATTTTGAAGCAGCTCTACTTCTTTTTCTTAGGAGCTTCCACTTCTACTAGCTCATCTAACGCAAAGTTATTGGTGTTGACGCCAGCATAGTTAACTTTGTCGAAACGCACGACGGCAGGGTAACGAATACCACTTTGGTCAATGCTTGCGACTTTGCCGGTGTCTTGGAACCAATAGGATTCTTTGCGCAGGATCCGAACCGTAGAACCACGTTGAACCATGGATATGTCCTCTTGAAAACGAGTTTTATGAATAAATGACTCAGTCAACAGACTACTACGGAACCCTGATGATGCCGTGCTTTGAGGTTTAAGTTTTGTTGCCGGAAAGCGGGTTTTCAGAGATATTGAAATGTTTTGCAACATTCGAATAATCTCAGCGAAAGTTTCACGTCTTATTCCAGATCGTTTAATACAGATAGGGTCCCTAAAAATCGCCAACCCGGCAGACAGCCCCAAGCGGTTCACGATGGCCCTGCAAGTTTCGCTTGCAGGGCTAGCAGCGATCGCGGCCCTAGCTAATTGGCCGCAGTGAAGTCATTGCAAGAAGATGCTTCCTCGGCTTCGTAACAGGCTTCGTTGGCTTCCCATTGTTGTTGTTGAGCGGGAGACAGGAGAGCGTAGAACTGTTGCTCAAAGTCAATTTCTACCGCTTCTATTTGCATCTCTTGACTTTCCGTCGGTTCTGGCAGCATGGCTTCAATCTCTTCGTCGAGCTGTTCTTCCAAAAACGCGATGCGTTGCGCCTGCTCAGCCGTCACAATGGCTTGAAATCGCTGTTCATATTCTGTCCACAGTGCTTCTAACTGTTGATGTTGCTCAGTTGTGAGGGCCGCCTCTTCGTCGTCCCAGAGTTCTGGAGCAATGGCGTACTCTTGTCCATCAACCCACTCATCCAGTTGTTCGATTTGCTGCTGTTGTCCATCCGAAAATAGGGATTCCACAGTTTCTTCAAACGCCTCTTCTCGTTGCTCAATCTGCTGTTCTGTAGCGGGGCTAAGGGGCAAAATACGGTCAAGTTGCTCATCCAACTGAACTTCGAGCTGCTCTAATTGCGCCCACTGGGTGGCGGTGAGCTCAAGGCTATCCCATTCATCGGGGCAAACTTCCTCGGCAGCGATCGCACTCGGTCCCCCGAGCCAGCTCAATAAGCCCAGAAACAACGCCATAACGGTGTAACTCATCCACAAGACCTGAATTCAATTGGCCTTAACCTAATGAGTTTCGGGGAGGAAATATGGAGAGAAATCGGGCAGAAATCGGGCAATTCTCACAATTCTGCTCACACTTGCTTCAAGCGATAGCCGACGCCATGCACGGTTTCAATCAAGTCATTCGGAGCACCGGCCTGGCGAAGCTTCTGTCGTAATCCCTTCAGATGCGATTTCACCGTTTCCTCATCTGGCAAGGCATCCATCGACCAGCACTGATCGATTAACACGGAACGACTCAAGACCCGGCGACCACTGCGCAGAAAGACCTCTAGCAAAGCAAACTCTTTCGGCGTCAGGCTGAGGGGCGCGTCACGGTAGAACACCTCATGGGTGGCAGGATCAAGACGAATATTCCCCCAGGTCAGCAAGGGACTCAGGTCACTAGCCGCCCCTCGCCGGGCTAGTGCTCGCAAGCGGGCTAGCAGTTCTAGCAAATCAAAGGGTTTGACAACATAGTCATCGGCTCCAGCATCT
>CAZFWL010000353.1:0-4476 GCA_964522775.1 uncultured Halomicronema sp. | reverse complement strand
GGTGAAGCGATCTCCATACAGCCGCAAAAAATTCCCGGACTTAGCTCCAGCGGGATAGAAATCACCGACCCATTCCTTAAACGCCCAGACGGCGCAACCGAGATAAAACATCCACCCTCCTTCGCCATGCCGACCCACCAGTGGGGTTGAGTCTCCTCGGTAGAGTAACGAATCTCGGCCTATGAGTCACGCTGATTTATGGCTGCCCATATTGAGGAGAGCGTTAGCAGCATCGGTGCGGCGGCTCGCCATCAAAACCAATAGCGGGGCGATCGCTTCATAAAGCGATCGCCCCGCTATCAAAAACAGATTTCGCCGACCTTATACAGCTTGAGCAGGCTGTTGAGTGACTGAGGTCGCGCCCGAAGACTTGGTTTCAGCTTGGGGGTCAACCGTGACAAACTCAATGTGGTTGACCAGCGTGGTCACAAAGGCAAACAGGAGGAATGGTAGAGACAGAACCAATACCAAGCCCACCGAAACCAGTGCATAAAGCGGTTGGCGTGCTCCCATTAGCCCCATTGCTGCGGCCAAGCTAATGAGCAAAACCATTAGCCAAGCAATCACCTGACCATAAATGTCACCAAAGGTGAGCGTACAGCTAAAGCGATATTTTTGTAGCTTGTCCATAATTTCTCTGAGGTATAGTCTGAGTTATTTCTCAGGATATAAGCCTCATTTTAGAAAGCAGCATTTCTCAATATTTTTGAAAATAACGCAGCAAACAGTTACATCTATTGACGCCATTTTGCAGTGAGGACTCTGTGTCAAAATCGGTGAATCGCGATCGCCGTCGCCCTCGCAAACGTCGCCCACAGCCACTCTCAGCGACTGGGCCGTGCCAATATTTGATGTTCTACAAACCCTACGATGTGCTAAGTCAATTTACTGATAGCGGCGGCGATCGCGCGACCCTCAAAGACTTCATTCCCGTCGGCGATGTATACCCGGTCGGGCGACTCGATCGCGACAGCGAAGGGCTCTTATTGCTGACCAATCATGGGCAACTACAACATCGCCTCAGCACCCCCAAATATGGTCATCCGCGCACCTATTGGGTCCAGGTTGAACGCATTCCTGACGAGGCCGCGCTCACGCAACTTTGTCAGGGTGTCGTGGTTCAAGGGCAGCGCACTCGCCCGGCCCAAGTTCGACTTTTGCCGGAAGCGCCGCAACTGCCACCGCGTAATCCCCCCATTCGTTATCGCAAATCAGTACCCACTAGCTGGTTAGAAATGACCCTCACCGAAGGCCGCAATCGCCAAGTAAGGCGAATGACTGCCGCGGTTGGGCATCCCACTCTGAGGTTGGTGCGGTGGGCGATTGGCAGTCTCACCTTGGCGTCGCTGACACCGGGGGAATGGCGATCGCTTTCCTCTACTGAAGTACATCAACTGCTCACCGAAAATGGCCTAGCTTCGAAGTGATCGCAGGAGCAACCATTCCCAGGCAATTAGCGCATTCTTTCCAGGAAACTTCCGGAAGGGCGATCGCCCGATTTGAACATTTTTGAGTTAAGCCATTTATTTTTTGCGTCACCGTCGGGCACACTAGGGCCGATGGACGGCTGAATTTGTGTGAATCCACTCATTTAGAATTCTTCGGGTAAGCTATGGTGATACTGCTTCGCCCGATGCTTCGCTACGTAGCAGTTTAGGTCGTTGGCCATGTTTGTCTGTCCGCACTGCCAATCTGAGAATCCTCTTCAAAATCGGTTTTGCCAGCAATGCGGCAAGGCGCTCAGAGAGTTGCAGGCCATTGTGCGATCGACCGCAGATTCAGCAGAGCTTCAGCCCTTAGAAGTGAGCTCGGCAACCACAACCGCTGCCGCTCCCTCTCTAGCGACGGTAACAGCCTTGCTGACCGCCCAAAATCGCCTTAAAGGCCAAGAGCGGTATCAACTTAGACAGCCAAGCGATGCCGACAAACCGCTACAAGGGGACGCCACGATTTTGAGCATTTTGGACTGTGAACCGGCCGCTGAGTCGCCGCTGGTGCAGTTTTTAGACAATGCCCCAGACGACCTGGATACGCTCGCGATCGACAACATGATTCCACCATTAGCCTTTCCCTACTGGGAGCTGCAGGAATCGCTATATCCCGTGGTGCCGGAACTACAAGCTGCTTGGCAAATTGAAGGGTATGCCATCACGGTGATCGAAGATCGCACCGCCTGGCGCACGTTGCTCAGCCTTGCCAGTACCGGTTTGGTAGAGCCCTTAGAACTAGTCCATTGGTTTTACGAAATCCTGACGCTGTGGACAGTCCTGTCACCGTTCGCTGCGGAAACGAGCTTGCTGGAGCCGGATAACTTGCGGGTTGATGACGATCAAGTCGTATGCCTACAGCGTTTGATTTTCAACCCTGATGACACATCTCCGACGTTGCGAACTTTAGGACAGCGGTGGCAAAGCTGGCTAGCAGAGGCCGCGTTACCTCAGCCTGAAAAACTAGACGATCTAGTTACAGATCTGGTGGCGGGCGTCTTAGATGATCCGACAACTGTCAAAACTCGCCTAATCGAGATTGCCGATCATTTAGAGGCTGAGGCTAACACTGCGGCTGCGGCTAATACGGCTCCTGTGACCGCCGATATCACCGATGGCAATGATTTAGAAGCTCCGGATTCCCCAACTGCTGACCCTCTCGCTGAGGAATCTGACAAACTGAACGAGGCAGCTGTCGCCCCTGCTGACAATTCCTCCGAAGCAGAGCCTCCCGTACTTGCCGTAGAAGATTTATTGCTCGTGCCGGAACTAGAGGAAGCGACAACGGCTGAGGCGGTGGGGGACGATGGCAGTCTGGGTGACTTGCCAACCATGGCCTTGCCAATGAAGCTCTATCGATTGGATGAGGTCGGGCGGACCCATGTCGGGCGACAGCGATCGCACAACGAAGATTCTTTTTTTGCGCATACCCAACTGCAACGAGTGAATAGTCCAGCTGGGGCCCAAATCACTGCCCGAGGTTTGTATATCTTGTGCGACGGCATGGGCGGTCATTCCGGCGGCGAAGTCGCTAGTCAGCTGGCGGTTACGACATTAAAGGATTATTTCACGGAGCATTGGCAAGCCGATTTGCCGGACGAAGATGTGATTAGAACCGGCATCCTGAACGCTAACCAAGCTATTTTTGACCTAAATGAGTCGGAAGAACGGGCGGGCAATGCTCGCATGGGCACCACCTTGGTCATGGTGCTGGTAAATAACAATCAAGTTGCGATCGCTCACGTCGGGGACAGTCGTCTCTACAGCCTGACTCGACAAGGGTTGAAGCAGGTCACCGTAGATCATGAAGTGGGGCAACGAGAAATCAATCGTGGGGTCGAACCTGCGATCGCCTATGCCCGCCCCGATGCGTATCAGCTGACGCAGGCCCTCGGTCCGCGCAGCAACCAAGAAATCGCGCCGTCGATTAGCTATCTTACGATTAGCCAGGACACTTTGTTTGTGTTGTGTTCAGACGGACTCAGCGATAACGAACTGCTCGAAAGCCATGTCGAATCACATCTCACTCCTCTCATGCGCACCAAAGTGGATTTAGACGACGGGGTAGCAGATTTGATTGACCTGGCTAATGAACATAACGGCCATGACAACATCACGGCGATCGTAGTGCGATTGAAGCTACGACCCAATCTCAACGCCGTTGAAGCGGACTAGGGTTATTTAGCTACTGGCTGAGACTGGGTTGGTGCACTGATGGCTAGCCGAGGCGCGATCGCCCGATACGCCCAGGAACCTACAATCATCGCCGCCAGGAACATGAAAGGATTGGCAATACCCAGCACCGTGGCTGTAATCGCGGGCCCCGGACAGTAACCGGCAATCCCCCAGCCAATACCAAATAACCCCGCCCCGATCAGCAAAGGGCGGTCGATATCGTTGCGGGTGGGCAAATGAAACTTGTTGCCAAAAATTGGATCGGGTCGTCGCAAGACAAAGCGAAAGCTAATCAGAGTGACCAACACAGCTCCACCCATCACAAAGGCCAGAGTCGGATCCCAGTCACCCGTAATATCTAAAAAGCCGAGTACCCGCTCGCGATCAATCATTTGGGAAATACCTAGCCCCAGACCAAACAATAATCCGGCAATAAGACCTATACTTTTTTCTCGCATGGTGAGTTTTCTCCTGAAGGGAATGAGAGCGTTGACGCCGCGGTTAAAGGCCAATCACATGGCGCGTGATGAATACAGTGATGGCGGCAGTAACCATGAACGTAATGACGGCGGCCAGCGATCGCCCCGACAAGCGTCCCAAACCACAAACGCCATGGCCACTGGTGCAGCCATTGCCCATGCGCGTCCCGAACCCCACGATGAAGCCACCCATTAGCATGGCCCACGGCGCAAAACTTGAAGTCGGCGTCGGCTGTGGCGCCAGCACATATTCATAGAGGGCTCCGCCCCCTAACATGCCACCCAAAAACCACCACCGCCACTGCTCCGCCTGAGCAAAGGTGAGCGCTCCATTG
>CAZFWL010000352.1:0-4479 GCA_964522775.1 uncultured Halomicronema sp. | reverse complement strand
CATGCCGCAGAAAAAGAACCCTGATGTACCAGAACTGGTGCGAGGCAAAACGGGCCGCGTGTTTGGACATTTGCAAAGCCTGTTAGTCATGATGAAGGGCTTGCCTATGGCCTATAACAAAGACTTGCAAGAAGATAAAGAGCCCCTGTTTGACACGGTGAAAACTGTGCAAGGGTGCCTGCAAGCCATGACGATTTTGCTGCAAGAAGGGTTGGAATTTCAGACCGATCGCTTGGCTCAAACGGTCACTACTGATTTCTCGAACGCGACGGATGTCGCCGACTACCTGGCGACCAAGGGTGTGCCCTTCCGCGAGGCATATAACTTGGTGGGTAAGGTGGTGCGGCAATGCCTTACCAGTCACAAGTTGCTCAAAGACCTCAGTCTGGAAGAATGGCAAGCCCTGCATCCCGCCTTTGAAGAAGATATCTATGCAGCGATCGCTCCCCAGCAAGTCGTCGCGGCTCGCAATAGTTATGGCGGCACTGGGTTTGAGCAAGTTCGCATGGCCTTGAGCGAAGCGAAAAAGCGCCTTCTAGTCGCGGAGTAAGGTTTGGATAATGTGGGTGCCAGGGTCTGAGGGTGAAGGGCTAAGACGCGGCTGAAATAGCAGCATTGACCACTTAGATGATACGGGGTTCATTGCATCACTCATCCATCTACCCTCAGACCCAGCCACTCTTCCTTCGCTCCCCTAGCCTCTCTGCCCCCTTGGCATCTTAGTCCTTTACCCTAACTCTCTTTTCCATGACGATTTCCCTCTGCATGATTGTCAAAGACGAAGCGGCAAATTTACCGCATTGTCTGGAGAGCGTAAAAGGCTGTGTCGATGAAATTCTGATTTTAGATACGGGATCGCAAGATGACACGATCGCGATTGCCGAATCCTATGGCGCGACGGTCAACACAACGGAGTGGGGCAACGATTTCGCTGCGGCTCGTAACCAGTCAATAGCAACAGCGAGCAGTGATTGGATTTTGGTGCTCGATGCGGATGAGTCCTTGACCGCTGCTGGCCGTGAGTTGCTGCAACAAGTGCAAACCGGGGCCACGATCGCCGACGTTCCAGAGGATACAATCGTCGCCATCAACCTGATGCGCTACGAAATTAACGCTGATCAATCGCCTTATTCCGAAGTTTCTCGTTTCTTTCGTAACCACGTTGGGCTGCAATTTGAGCGGCCTTACCATGAAACTATTGACGACAGTGTGATGCGCTTGATGCAGGCTGAACCACATCGACAAGTGGTGTTGTGGCCTCAAGCCGCGATCGCGCACGTCGGCTATGGCGCAGATGTCATTGCCCAGCGGGATAAATTTACTCGGGCGGCTAAGATCATGTCGGCTTATCTGGCCGATCATCCCCAAGATGCTTATATCTGCAATAAGTTGGGGGCGCTATACGTCAGCATCGGACACACCGAGCGGGGACGATTATTGTTGGAACGTGGTCTAGCCGCTCAACCCACGGATGCTTCGACCCTGTACGAGCTCCACTATCACTTAGGACTGGCCTATCGCGATGCTCGATTAACGGCGATCGCCATCGATCATTATCAAAAGGCGATTGCTCAAGATGTGCCAGGCATGCTCAAAGTGGGCGCTTTGATTAACCTGGGCAGCCTCTACCAAGCTGCGCAGAACTATAAAGGCGCCATCTCGACCTATGAACAGGCGATTGCATCCACCCCTGACTTTGCGCTGCCTTATTTCAATCTGGGGATTGCCAAGCGAGCGATGGGCGATCTCAGCGGTGCCGTCGCTGCCTATGAGGACGCGATCGCTCGCGATCCGCACTATGCTGCCGCTCACCAAAATCTGGGAGTCGTGCTGTTTAAGCTGGGCAAGGTTCCTGAAAGTATTCAAGCGTTTCAACAGGCGATCGCGATTTATCAAAAAACAGATCCTGCTAAAGCCAAGCAGCTTTTGCAGAACCTCAGTGCTTTGAGCAATAACGCTTAGCATTCAGTGCTAATAATTAGTCAACCCGTTTTAACAGAGCAGCCAATTGGCTGGCCGCTGCTATAGCAGCCTCTTTTTTGGCAAACTATGAGCGTGATCATCAGACAGTTATGGTGTCTTCAATGACTGCCCTGGGTGATTTGCAGTCATTGGATACCGATTTTTCTCCCGACGGATTGGTTACTTTCATCGCGCAACAGTGCGATCGTGCTCGCTGACATTTCAGCTGAAACGTCCCTAATTCAGGAGAATCTGCATGTTTGACTTTGGCAGCGTCGGTGATTTTTTTGAAGACAACGTGATTGATCCGATTCAGGACAATGTGATTGATCCGGTTCAAGATGCGATCGCCGCGGCCAGCAATGTTATCGAAGACGCAGTGCTTGAGCCGCTGTCGGAGGCGATCGGCTTCAATCAGCTGCTCAGGCAATTCGCTCCACCTCAGTTAGTTGATGCCACCGGTGCCGCGATCGATGCCGCAACCACTGAGTTGGATGGTGATGTTGTGGTGCTGATTCATGGCTGGCAATCCAGCTATAAAACCTTCAGCAGCTTATATGCCACCATCGACGACAAATATCCCGACAAGCACGTTGTGGGATTAGATTGGTCCGAGCTGGCCGACCTACCGGGCGATTTATTCGAGTTCACTGGTTTCCAAGTGCGTCCTGACAATACCGCTAGGGCGATTACGTCTGTGGCGGAAACCATTACAGCGCAACTTCAAGGCCTGCTTGAGGTGACGGGGAGCGAACTGACAGTCATTGGTCATAGCTTAGGTTCCCTCGTCGCAGCAGAAATTGGCCGCCTTTATGGGGAAGTGAGTGACCCCTTAGAGCAGCTGGTGGCGTTAGACCCGGCCGCTTTTGCGAAAACCTATGATCTGGATGGTCGGGGCAAAGGACAATTCACTAGCAGTTTCTTTCCGTTTCCGGGCAACCCCTTTACGCCTAACAACAAGCGCACGGTTAAAGACTTTAATACAGTCGCCGACGAGTCTCTGGCGCTGGTCGTGATGGAGGAGATTAATCCGCTAGGTGGCTTGGCCGGAGACAATGACTTTGCCACGACGGCTCATGATTCCTTTCTGGTTGATTTACCGAATTCTGCTGGAACGGCGGAAAAACACAACGCGGTAATTTCGGTATTCGACTCGGCTCTCGCAGCTAACTATTTCAGTCTAGACAGTGCTGATTTGGGGATTCCGCCCCACACTGACGATCTGTATAACAACTTTGGCTCAACGCTGGGGCGATTTCTCCCTGGGTTGCTCTCATCTGGCCATGAAGGCATCATCACTGCGGACTTAAACGGCAACATTACCGACTATCAGCCTCAACCGCCTTTCATTGCCGAGCCACTACGTTTGGCAAATGTTGATGCAGACAGCTTCGATAACTCGTCGCCGAATGCTTTTGATTCCTGCAATTCCAGCGGCGGATTAGAGGAAGCTGTTGCAGTGTCTAATCAGCTCAATTCTTACTTAGAGGAACTGATTGATTTAACCGGTTTGGATGGAGCGCTGCCCCTGAGTGTCACCTTAGAACGGGAGGCCGCTTTCGATAATTTGCTGCAGTTTTATGCCACGGACGCATTGGGCGCAGTGGCTGGGATCTTGCCTGGTGAGGCGGGATATGAAGATGCCGTGCGGCGAAGCTTGCTAGAGCAACCCGTTCTATCGGTGGCGAACGGGAGCACGGTTCAGGAAACTATTACGCTTGCTGGTGGCACGTATTACGCGCCAGCTCTGTTGGTACAAGGAAATCCAGATAATTTGGTCACTGTAGAGGATGCTATCTTGGGCAGCGATCGCATTCAACGCAATGGCAATGTCTGGCAGTTTGAAGACGCCTCAGATTTTGACTTTAATGACTTGGTGCTCACTGTGATGGCGATCGATAGGGTGGCCGAGATCGGCCTATAGTTGCCCTTGGCTCGACCTCACCTGACAAGTTCCAGATGCATGGCTCTAAAACTCAATGTTGTCTGGGGTGCGCGGGAAGGGAATGACATCGCGAATATTGCCCATGCCCGTCATGAACTGCACCAAACGCTCAAAACCCAGGCCAAAGCCAGCGTGGGGCACTGTACCGTAGCGGCGCAGGTCAAGGTACCACCAATAGGCATCGCGGGGCAGCCCAGCTTCATCAATCCGCGTTTCCAAAATATCAAGTCGTTCTTCCCGCTGGGAGCCACCGATAATTTCGCCCACCTTGGGAGCCAAAACATCCATCGCGGCGACGGTTTTCTGGTCATCATTCAGCCGCATGTAGAAGGCCTTAATCGCGGCCGGATAGTCGGTCACAATGACCGGCTTTTGGAATAGATCTTCTGCTAGATAGCGCTCATGCTCGGACTGGAGATCGATGCCCCATTCCACGGGAAACTCGAACTGTTTGTCGGTCTTGAGCAACAGATCCACGGCTTCGGTATAGGTGATGCGAGCGAACTCGTTGTTAATGATGTTGTCTGCTGTCGCTAGCACGGAATCGTCTATGCGCTGGTTGAAGAAGGCCA
>CAZFWL010000351.1:0-4483 GCA_964522775.1 uncultured Halomicronema sp. | reverse complement strand
TGTGTTGCTATTAGTCAATCAAAAAAGCGGCATCCTCACCCTCAAAAGCTTCATGGATGAAATCGTTTATGGCCTTAGCGACAGTGCCAAAGCGTTCATCATCATTCTGTTTACGGATATGTTTGTCGGCTTCCACTCCCCCCACGGTTGGGAAGTCTTGCTTGAAGGGTTGTCTCGCCACCTAGGGTTTCCAGCCAACCGCGAGTTTATCTTCCTCTTTATTGCCACGTTCCCAGTGATATTAGATACCGTCTTCAAATACTGGATTTTCCGCTACCTCAACCGCATCTCACCGTCAGCCGTTGCCACCTATAAGAACATGAACGAGTAGCAACGCCTCTGTAGTTTGTTTCTGTACCATTTTGCCCAGGGTGCTCATCTCATGTCTGGACTCCAAGTTCCCGAACGTCAGATTTTCAACTAAGAAAGCAGCTAGCTCCTAAGGAGTTAGCTGCTAGCTTGAGTCGTATTCAGGTAGAAACCATGCTTTCTCCTGGTAGGAGAGGGAAAGGCTTATGCCTCAGCGCGCTTGCGGCGGCTAGCCAAGAAGCCCGCACCCGCAACCACACCTAGGCCCAACATCGTTGCAGGTTCAGGTACAGCTACCCCAACAACCTTAAAGTCAGGGCCGTTAAATGCAGACTCGGTACTAAGAATAACTGGGCCACTATATTTGCCAGTGATTCCAAAATGAGCCAAGTCGATACCATAACTACCGACTTCCTGCTCGTTAGGGGTGATTTCGGTGGTCTCGAGTTTGTAATTGGTGATGCCCTGGTCGAAGTCTGTACGGAACAGCTTCTTCGTAACATTGTTGATAGTAACTTCTAGGTCACTATTATGACCTCGCTCCCAAAACAGCAGCTTGTTAAATACGCCATCGAAACTGAGTTGCATTCTAAAACTGCCATTATCTTCAGTATCAACGATGCTACTGAGATATTCGTTGCCTAAGGAAGCCACGATATCCGCATTCCCTGGCTTTTCCTCAGTAAGGCCTTTAGTTCCATCAACGGTGTCGTCAGAACTAGCCGCACCAGTATTATCACCAGTAAACTCGTCGTTGAAAAATGGAGCTGTCTCAATTTCAGCACCGTTGACTAACACAAAGTCTGTGATTACCGTATTACCGATTTCTACTGACTCTAGCAAAATATCCCCAGTTGGACCGTTGCCAACAGTATTGGTCTTAAAGGTGAATGCCTGGGCACTAGCCGCTGACATCATCAAGCAACTAGTGGCGACGCCGAGAGCCATTAAGTTCTTTTTCATCGTGTCTCCTTGAGTTTTTTGTTTAAGGCTTAGTAAGCTGAGAAATCTTGGTAGATACTTAATTCGCATTGCAGCGCGCCTCGCTGATGGGTCAGCCACTGCGCATAACTTTATGTAATTACATCGAACTGAAAGGTGCATTGTTTTACGGAGACATTTACGTGAGCTTTATTGATGAGTCCGTAAATGTAATACGTTCATGTATGTAACTGGTACGTAAAGCTGACTAAATCAAGGCTGTGTGATCTGGGACAATTCCTGCTTGTGATCGAGATGATATCGCGCCGATCGCTGGAGCACAGATTAAAGGAGTGAGGGCTTTAACCTCTGACTGCGTAGAGATAGTCGGCGCTGCCGCTGCCTGCGAAATGATTGTTTCCGGTAGGCTGTTAACTGAAAAATCCCCTGTCGGTCCAACAAATAGACCGGCAGGGGATATCGGTAAATATCCGTTCCGTAAATGCACCCTGCAAAAGGGCAGCTTTACAGCAGCGCTGGCAAGCGCGAGAGAACTTCATTCAGAGGAGTTGTTAACAGATCTGTGAGTTCTGCCACTGGTTGCTCGATCTCGGTTACCTCGGAGCCTAATGAAGCCGTCCCCGTGAGTACGCCTGCGCCCAAAGTGAACGCTCCGTCGAGTTGCTCCACCAGTTCAATCGCCTGATTGTTCAGATCAATCAAGTCTAAGGAGGTGGCGATCGCTTCTGAACCTGAGGTCGTCAAGATATCCAACTGTCCTGCGAGCAGTTGGGCATCAAAGGTGACTCCGGTCAGGAAGTCAATTGCCGCATCACTCACCAGATCATCAAGTTCAAATTCGGCCGTAAATGAGCCGAATACCGTATCAAAGGTGAGAGCCGCGTCACCGTCACTCAGAGCTAAGTCGCCATTGAGACTAGCCAACGGGACTTCGATATCAAAGCCGGAAAACAAGGGGAGTTCAATGTTGCCTGTAAAGAAATTAACGTTGGCATCAACGGCCCCAAATGGTGTGGGGATAGCAAACGGAAACTGTGCGTCAGGGCTGAAAGGCATTACCAGGTCAAAGTCTCCAGCAGGAGACTCAACCGCAACATCAAGAACGCCATTGCCAAAGGCGATCGCGCCCTCAACTAACCCTAATGGAGTGTCTTCGCTAATTAGCAAAGTCCCATCCACAATGGGGACGACCGTATCGACTTCAGACACCAAGGTGCTCAGGCCATCAGCGGCGAAGGTTGCCAGGTCAAATTCAGTAACTTCGTACAGGGTATCTCCCGTCTCTAAAGCCGCATTGACGATGCCGCTTGCCAGCGATACGGTGCCGCTCGCATTGACCAGAAACTCGCCCACTTCTGCAAGTGCTACAGGTGCGTTGAACGCTAAAGGCAAAATCTCACTGGTGTCGCTCGTTAGCGTCCCTTCAAGCACGCCTGCGGTAATTGTTAGATCACCCGTGGCATCAATAAGTGTGTCGATACCGTCTTGTAAGAAAGCCTCTGCTTCTGGACTGACTAAAGCTAGTAACTCGAACACACTGGCGTCGAAAAAGTCTGGATTTGGAGTGCTCTCAGCGGTCGCCAGCGACTCCACAAGCGCGTTGATTAAATTTGGTAGCATAACCCTCTGTTTTTATTTCAGAACATTCGGTCGGGCGCGTGCTCAATAGTGGAGCTTAACGGATTTTTGTTTCACTGTGGCAATTCTTCATAAAGCGTGGGCGTGGGTTTGGCGTTGAGTGACGATCCGCCTAGTCAAGGGACAGCAGAGACCGGTCAAGTGCAGCAGGGTAGCTCACGACACCATATAGTTGCGGAGTAGCGAATGGGGTGAGTGATGGGCCGTCTACCAAAACCGAGCAAAGCCGATTTACAGGCTGCGTATAACCAGACAGTGCCCGATATTATTGGCCCCCAGCTCAAGGTTTTGTTTTGCGGTATCAATGCGAGTATTTACAGTGCCGCTGTAGGGCATCATTTTGCGCGACCTGGTAATCGCTTATGGAAGACATTACATCGTGCCGGATTTACCGATCGCCTGCTCAGTCCCGATGAAGATGTCCAGCTGCTGGACTATGGCTATGGCATGACAAATATTGTGGCCCGGGCGACGGCTAGGGCCGATGAATTGGCAAAAACTGAGCTCCAGCAGGGCTACATTGAGCTGGTTGAGAAAGTCAATCATTACCAACCTCAATGGCTAGCCATTCTCGGGATTACGGCATACCGCGTGGCCTTTGCTCAGCGCCAGGCCACTATCGGCCCTCAAGCCACCTGCCTTGGGGATACGCAGCTCTGGGTATTGCCGAATCCCAGTGGTCTCAATGCGCATTACCAACTAGATGATTTAGCAGCGGTCTATGGAGAGTTAGCGGCTGCGATCGCTATAGCTTGAGCAGATATGCTGCACAGTCTTTCGACATCGGCAGGATCACCGCAACAAATTATGAAGACGGCATGAAGCCAGCTCGACTGATTATGTGGAATCGACTAACTTCGCGGTGCAAATACTGTTCCGCGATCGAACGGCAGAAAGCATAAGCGTCTGTAGAAGGATATTGGTGAATCTGCCGGTTAGATTCATCGGTTATCCAACTTTCTCAGATACTTTGTCTCTTCCTGAGCATTCTCATACCCATGAAAAGTCGTTATCAGAATCAAAGCGGATTTACTCTCATTGAGCTGCTTGTGGTGATTGTGATACTTGGTGTCTTAGCGGCCTTAGCCTATCCGGCCTATGCCTCTGTGGTACGCCGGGCGCGGTATGGCGAGGTTAAACAGCAAATGGGCGTCATGTCGAGAGAGATTCAGGCCTATTTGCTCGAAAATAGCCAATATCCGGCAGACACAAATCCGGGCAAAGCGCCCCAGGGCATTGTTAATTGGCCTGAAAACCCACCACTGTCTGGCACCTATGATTACGACCACTGGGGGGTTGGCGGTGGCCAATGTTATGTCCAAATTGGGTTTAACGGCGATGATGGCCAGCGTAACTATAAGGTTCACCAAGTTAATGCCGAACCCCAAAGTTTTCAGGAGTTTGAAGACGACCTAGTCCTCGGGGTTGACCTTTACGAGTGTCCGGTCGCCCAAGGCTCGATTAAATAGCGCTAGAGCTGCTCACCGGATGGGCCCAATTTGTTGAACTGAAGGTGACGTCGGATTCTGGCGGGAGTTCGGCAGCCAGGCTGATAGGATGCAGGCAGCCGTGTATCGGATTGGGAAAAGGAGGT
>CAZFWL010000350.1:0-4488 GCA_964522775.1 uncultured Halomicronema sp. | reverse complement strand
ACCCTCATGGGCGTGGGGACTCAGGCTGGCTACATTGACGAAAACGGAGAGTTACCTCGGGCGAATAAGGCCCTTTCTGCCGACGCGATCGCAACCACTGCGGGCGCGGTGTTGGGCACGTCTACTGTGACCACCTTTGCGGAATCAGCTTCGGGTGTGGCCGAGGGTGGCCGCACGGGCCTAACCGCAGTCACAGCAGCAGTGATGTTCTTGATCGCGCTGTTGTTCGTGCCCATTTTTGAGGCCATCCCAGCCTTTGCAACGGCTCCGGCATTGTTGATTGTGGGCGTTCTGATGATGTCCGGAGTAACCAACATTCGCTGGGGCGATTTGACCGAAGCGATTCCGGCTTTTGTCACCATCTTCTTCATTCCCTTTGGCTTTTCGATCGCGGCAGGACTCTCCGCAGGATTGATTCTTTATCCCTTTGCCAAGCTTGCTAGCGGGCGCGCTAACGAAGTCTCTGTCATCACTTGGGTGTTGGCGGCAATCTTCATCGTGCGGTTTGTCTTTACCACGCTGCGATTTGGCTAGGAACTGGTTCGGATTTAGGATGTGGAGCCATCGCGAGCATCCTCTTGTTAACGCAAAGAGGATGCTTCTTTGCCCAAAAGGGAAAACCCAAGCCATCGATACCACTGTTATTAAAGCGGTTAATTTGTCCAAGACGAGTGGCTTAAGCGTGGCTGCCGCGAGTAGCGTTTCCCTAACTACAAAACAGAATAGTTGAGAACTCTATGCTGCCAAGCATTGTGTTAGCAACTGCCAAGCAATTGGCTCATTAAAGATCTATGTCATCAACTGAAATTCCTGACATCACCGCTTTAGAAGACGACAGCTTACTGTCTAGAGCATCGCGATCGCCCCTGTTTCTGGTTGCGCCTTTCTTCTTTCTAGGCACGGCCATGGTGGCGATGAAGTTTATCATCCCCCACACCACTCCTTTATTTCTGGCTTCATTCCGCTTGTTGCCTGCCGGGGTTTTGCTCTTAATTCTGGCCGCGGCTCTAAAATTGCCGCAGCCCAAAACCCTCACTGCATGGCTTTGGATTGCCCTGTTTGCCCTAGTAGATGGGGCCCTGTTTCAGGGATTGCTCACGGCTGGTTTAGTGAACACTGGCGCGGGTATCGGGGCAGTGTTAATCGATGCTCAACCCCTGGTGGTTGCCATCTTGGCCCGGTTTTTGTTTGGCAACCGAATCGGCTTTTGGGGATGGTTGGGGTTAGCGATCGGCATCGTCGGCATCTCTCTCTGTGGTCTGCCGGAGGAGCGCATCTACGCCCTCCTCAACGAAGGCATTCCGGTGGGCAATTTGTCCAACAATTTAGAGGGATTTAGCTGGTCTAGCCTGGCCAACAGCGGCGAACTGTTGATGCTGTTATCAGCTTTGTCGATGTCTTTTGGCACCATCATTGTGGGCTATGTCAAACGCCATGCGGACCCGATTGTCGCTACCGGGTGGCATATGCTCCTGGGGGGCGTCCCGCTGCTCGCTCTATCGCTGGTGTGGGAAAACAACCAAGTGGTTAACTTGGTATCGGCTGACTGGGTCGGGTTGCTTTATGCCACCGTGTTTGGCACCGCACTCACCTATGGCATGTTTTTCTTTCTGGCTGCTAATGGCAACATGACCAGCGTCAGCGCCCTGATTTTCTTGACCCCAGTCTTTGCGCTCGGATTCAGTAGCCTTTTCCTCGGTGAGCAACTCACTAAGCTGCAGTGGTTTGGGGTGCTGTTCACGCTCATTAGCGTTTACCTGGTAAACCAACGCGCCCAAATCAGCCAATTTGCTACGACGACCTTGCAGCGTTTTGGCATGGGAGCAGGAGATGGTCAATCGACTGGTTCCGACGCCAATTTGGCCACTGAGCCAGATGCTAATGAAGTGCTGACGACGGATGACTCTGCCTAAGTGTTGTTCGTTGCTATCAGCTCATCAGGGGGTGATCTGAGTGTGAGTTTGCGATCGCTTTGATTCACCCCAGTTAATTTTTCTAAGGAGTACTAGATTATGCTACGTCGCTTTTTCGCAATTCTGACTACGTTGACCCTGGCCTTTTTGATGGTCGTCGGTTCTCCGGCTGTAGCTTCTGCAGACCAAACCCAGAGCTATGCCCAGTCTGATCAGACTCAGCAAACCAACCAACAAGACGACTACAGCCAGGATAGCTATAGTCAAGATCAGGAAGATTACAGCTACTCCAACAATCAATCAAATCAAGCTGATTATCAATCTGATCAAACGCCTCAAAACGAGGATCAAAATCAGCAAGAAGATTATCAGTCCTAGTCAATAATTGGCCCTTAACAGCGGTATGACGTGTTTACGGAATACCGCTGTTTTTTATCCCCCTTGGTCGTTCAATAACAGAGCGCTGATCTATTCGCTGTCATCATTTATCAGAGTCATCAGTGGGTTGATGACCCATGTTGAGTCTTAACTAGGAGCTAGGCATATGTCGTCGATCAGAGCAGTCCGCGGCGCATTTCTCGACTTTGTTGAAGACCCATTCTTTGAAGAGGAGAACCAGTGTGTTCGCTATTTTCAAGATGGGTTGTTAGTGGTGGATGAAAGCGGCCATATCGTCGCGTTCGACCACTATGAAAACCTGGCTGCTCAGTACAGTAATGTCGCGACGGAGGTCTATCGCGATCGCCTCATCATGCCGGGGTTTATTGACCTCCACATCCACTTTCCCCAAACCGACATGATTGCTGCCTATGGTGAGCAACTGCTGGAATGGTTGGATAAATATACCTTCCCTACGGAGAGTAAGTTTGAAGACAAGGAGTACGCTCGGGAAATCGCTGACATTTTCCTAGATGAACTGTTGCGGAACGGCACCACGACGGCGCTGGTGCTTGCCGCCGTGTTTCCCCAGTCAGCAGATGCCTTTTTTGAGGCGTCTCAAGCGCGTAATCTTCGGATGATTGCGGGTAAAGTCATGATGGATCGCAATGCTCCCGAGCATCTCTGTGATACGCCTGAATCTTCCTACCAAGAGACCAAGGCACTGATCGAAAAATGGCACAAAAAGGACCGTCTTTTGTATGCTGTGACGCCCCGCTTTTCCATCACCTCCACCCGTGAACAGCTCAACAAAGCCGGTCAACTGATTTCAGAATATCCCGATGTGTACGTTCACTCCCATGTCTCAGAAAACGTGGATGAAGTCGCCTTTGTTAAAGAACTTTTTCCCGAGTGCGAAGGATACTTAGATACCTACGATCAGGCTGGACTCGTCACCAACAAATCCGTATTCGCCCACGGGGTGCAACTCACCGATAAGGAATTTGCCCGTTTATCGGAGACCGGCGCCACGATCGCGTTTTGCCCCACCTCAAACCTTTTTCTCGGCAGCGGTCTGTTCAAACTTGAGCAGGCAAAATCGACCGACCTACCCGTGAAAGTGGGCTTAGGCACGGACGTGGGCGCTGGCACTAGTTTCTCCATCCTACAAACCACTAACGAGGCTTATAAAGTAGCCCAACTGCGCCGTCAAAGACTCTCCCCCTTCAAAGCCCTCTTTTTAGCTACTCTGGGCGGTGCCAGGGCACTATCCCTAGAAGACAAACTCGGCAATTTTGACCTTGGGAAAGAAGCTGATTTTATCGTGCTCAATCCCCAGGCCACCCCAATATTGGCACTACGGAATCCCCAACCCACAGCTACAACCATCGAAGCTTTGGCTGAACTAGTGTTTTCCCTCGTGATTATGGGAGACGATCGCACCGTCGAAGCAACTTACATCATGGGCAACAAATCTCCAGTAACCTAGCTGAATCATGTTCGATGGTTTCTTGTTTCCCTCGGATTTCAGAAAATCTGTGGTTCAGTACTGCTGCTCAAAAAACAGCGAGGAAGCTCCGAAAGGTATCTGATCTGGAATCAGTAAGCGTCAATCCAGAAGAGTAGCAGTCGCTATTGCCATACCTCAAAAGCAGCAATTGAATTGCTTTACTCGAAGTCCTGGTCTTGGGGCAGGCACGAGGCAATTCCCAAAAAACCTAACGTCTTTGCGGTTTACTATCCGTGAAACGCGGTTAATGCAGTGCTTTCGGGGCTTGCTTCAGGTGTTGCATATCTTGGCACGCAGGAATTCGATCACCTGAGCCCGTCCCCCCCCTATTCTGGGCCGTCAATCGCTCATATGCGTAAACAGTGATACAAAAGGCCAATTGTATACAGTATACAATTTCGTTGAATTTCATTTTGGAATAGCCATGTTAGTAACTCAGCAGCCGGTGTTTCGCCGGTTTTGGTATCCGGTGATGCCAATGGCCCAATTACAAGCAGGTCCCCAGTCCTTTGTCTTGCTGGGCGAACCGTTAGTACTATGGCTAGATGCTGAGGGACAACCTAGTGCGGTTCGCGATCGCTGCTGTCATCGCACGGCTAAACTCTCGTTGGGTCAGGTCAATAACGGCTGTATTCAGTGCCCGTACCATGGTTGGCAATTCAATGCGGCTGGAGACTGTGTCCATGT
>CAZFWL010000349.1:0-4492 GCA_964522775.1 uncultured Halomicronema sp. | reverse complement strand
CGATGTTGGCGCTAAGGTGGCCGATACTCATCCGACGCGCATTGATCCTGAGCACAGTACTGCCTCAGATCGTCCACCATCGGTGCAGTCTTAATTCACAAACTATCGCAAGCTTGGGGTCGAGTCATGGCACGAGGAGACCAGGTATATGCCATGCGCGAGGTGGCGGGAGTGCCCGGTGTTTACGAGCACCATGGCATTGATTGTGGCGAAGACGGCATCGTTCATTACTACAAGGGAGGTGAGGTGCCAACGGTTACCAACACTCCCAAGGATTTATTTGCGCGGGGTGGCAGAATTTTCGTGAAACCGCGATCGCTGGCTTTTTTGCCGCATATTGTGGTGCAACGGGCCAAAAGTCGGTTAGGCGAGCAGCGCTATGATCTCTTGACGAACAACTGTGAGCATTTTGCTAATTGGTGCACAACCGGTCGCAGTGACTGTGAACAACTCGCGGGCTTCGGTCTGCAAATTGATCGC
This sequence comes from uncultured Halomicronema sp., assembly GCA_964522775.1. GTDB lineage: Bacteria > Cyanobacteriota > Cyanobacteriia > Phormidesmidales > Phormidesmidaceae > Halomicronema. Next base: position 4,012 of record CAZFWL010000349.1, on the reverse strand, counting down.
TACAATCTGCCAGACTTGCGCCGACTGATCGAAGGAACGGCGAGCAATCGTTCTCCCGATGAAGCTATTGCCCTGTTCCACGACGCCTTGGGTAATATCGCGTCGGCTCACCAAACCCTGAAGCGTGAATATGACCAAGCTCGTCAGGATATGGATACTTGGGAACGAGTGGCGGCGGCAGCGCTCCAGCGAGATCGCGAAGACCTCGCCCGAGCTGCCTTACATCGTAAAGTCGCGGCCCAAAAAAAGAGCGATCGCTTGACTCAGCAACTCTCGGAACTGGTGGATGTGCAACTGACCCTAGAGCAAAATCGTCTGCGCGCGGCTCAGCGCTCTACCTAACCTAGCGACGGAGTTACGAGGATAGACCCGGCCACTCTGCTAGCGGCATCTCGGTCGTGACTCGGTGCATACCAGCCGCTGCAAAACGCTCATAAGCCGCATTGGCCGCGTCGGTAAAGTCCACCACGTCGGGTACGACGACTGGCGAGGTACAGTCCTCCAGCAAGTAAACCTTTTGCGCCAGTTGTGGATCGCGGGCATTAATCTCCGTCAGTAAATCTTCCACTGACCAGGCGACGCAGTGGCTCTTGGCCTGTCCGGCTACGACGATCGCATCAAAGTCCAGCAGCATATTAGTGAACCGTTGGTTTTTGGCGGAGATCGCGGTTCCTTGGCCGTCCTCTAGCACTTCTGGACTCAGCACTGAGTAGTTTTCGGTCAGCGGGTTGCTGCCCTTAATTTCGTACCGAGTAGGGCTGTTACGGGCCACTGAGTGAAAGAAACAAGCTTCTTCAATAACTGAGACCAAGGCGTGGCCAATGCCCCCGAGCATAGAGTGGTAGGGCCAAATCGTGAGGGGATATTTGCTGTCATGGGTGAGGCGGCGAGTGTAATGCAGGGCAAACTCCTGGAGATCTTCGACTGCCATGTAGGGAGCCATCTCTGGATTTACTTGCCATTTGCCAGCGACGACTTCGTCATAGCTAATCATGGTCATCGGGGCCGGGGGCTGCCCTTGGGCATCAACCCAGAAGAGTGGGTGAAATATTTGGGCGGCAGTATGGGTGTCGAGGGTCGGCGCGATCGCGGTAATTGACCCCAGGTTTTGATAAATGAATTGACTCAAGCGACGATTGTCATCGAGGGCACCCTGACCCGAGCGACCGCCCACATACAGCTCAAACTCAGGCAGACAAAACGTATTTTGCACGTCGATGAGTAACAGACAAAGGCGCAACTGATCCTGGCTGGCTGGGGTGACACCATGCTGCTGCGCCCAAGCTCGGGCGGCGATCGCTCGGTCTTGATAAGGGACTCGATACACCTGTGACACTTGATCAGCCTGAAAGAAATCGGGCTTGGGCAGCGGTTTAGCAAGGGTCATGACATGGCATCCATCAATAACGAAACATCAGCGCTAGCCCACTCTTGAAAGCATGGTGTCGGCGATCGCGCTAGCATTGCAGCTCATCACCATTATGAGAGGTGAAAGGCCAACTCCGGCACAGGGTTAAATTAGCAACCTCAGTGAGGTTAATGACTCGTCAGTGCGCTTGCAGCCCAGAGACTCGGCCAGTTACAAATCGTAGCGTTACCTGCCGGTGGGGAAATCTAGCACCCATAATATTTGCTAAATCACGTTAAACGCGGTGAATCCGTTGCCCGACGTCTCAATTCTCTCCCAATTTTGCTGCGAAAGCCTCTGTTATCCAGGAGAACTCGCCCCCTGCCAGGCCTCTTGTGACCAGTGATAAAAGTGTTCGGAACCATCAATCATTACTTATGCAAAAGGTTTTTCTGTTAGATACCAATGTTCTGCTGCATGACCCAGAAGCCATGCGGCGGTTCCAAGACAACGACGTGGTGCTGCCAATAACGGTCATTGAAGAGCTCGATCGCTTCAAAAAACAGCCGGACATGGTTGGTCGCAATGCCCGCCGCACCTCTCGCCTCTTGGATGAACTGCGACTAGCAGGCAACCTTATGGATGGTATTCCGATTACTCCAGCTGGCGGTACCCTCAAGGTCGTTTTATGCCACCGTGAAACCCTAGGAAAGCTGCCCGTAGAGCTGGAAGGCGACAAGGGCGACAATGCGATTTTGGCGGTCGGTCTAGAACTTAAGCAGCAGTGCCAATGCCCGGTGATTTTGGTCAGTAAGGATACCAACCTGCGGATCAAAGCTGATGCGCTGGCACTCGTGGCCCAAGATTATGAGACCGACAAAGTTGATGTCGAGGAGCTTTACAGCGGTGCTCGTGAGCTGTCAGCGACACCCGATCAAATCGATCAGTTCTACGCGCGCAAAAGCCTTGAACTACCGGAGGCTCTGTACCCTCATCAGGCTGTGACGCTGGTTGATGTGACCAAGCCCGACCATACAGCGATCGCGATCGCGGATAGTCGTGGTAAGTCTCTCCAAACGTTGAAGCGGTCACCAAAAGAAGGTGTCTTGCACATTCGCCCGCGCAATCGGGAACAAGCGTTTGCCTTCGAACTTTTGTTAGATGAGTCGGTGCCGCTAGTGACGCTGGAGGGTAAAGCCGGAACCGGGAAGACGCTGCTGGCGATCGCCGCTGGCCTGCATCAGGTCATCAATACGAACCAGTACACCCGGTTGTTAATCTCGCGGCCGATTGTGCCGATGGGGCGTGATCTCGGCTATCTACCTGGTGATATTGGCGAAAAGCTGAGTCCTTGGATGCAGCCCCTTTATGACAATTTTGATTTGATTTTTGGGACGACTGATTCCACTAACAAGCCTGCTCATTGGCGGCGCGGTCACGAAGAATTGATGGAGCGGGGTTTGCTGCAAATCGAACCGCTAACTTACATTCGGGGCCGCAGCATTCCTAAGCAATTCCTCATTATTGATGAAGCGCAAAATCTGACCCCGCACGAAGTTAAAACTATTTTGACCCGAGCAGGCGAAGGTACCAAAATTGTGCTCACCGGGGATGTTGACCAAATCGATAGCCCCTATTTGGATGCGGCTAGTAACGGCATTTCCTATGTCGTAGAGCGGTTCAAATCAGATCCACTCGGAGGGCATATGAGCCTGATCAAAGGGGAGCGATCGCACCTCGCCGAACGCGCTGCCACCTTGCTGTAGACATTTCTGTACAGCACCAACATCCCTTTCAGATATTATTTAGCAGAAATAGGGAACGAGTAAAAGTCACCTAGATCAGCAGCATTCAAGTTGTTGATTGGAATGTTGCACGTAAACAATCAAATGAATTTCTATGAATTTTTGTGGTTTAACCAGGAGAATATGATTTGGTTTTCGTCTGAATTTAATCTGGAAGTATGAAATACAAGATTGCTAAATCCAAAATTATTTAAGGATTGAGATCGCTTTAATTTGGAACATATCCTACATACTAAATGTCTTGGCTGCTTGTCATTCGAGTGGTCCAATCACAGTCAAAATTCTAATTGCTTTCTGGTTCTTAAGTGATGTTTAAGAAGCAAGCATGCCAGTCGATTTGACTTAATTAAAAATGGAGGAAAAATGAACTCGTTTTCTAAAAGTGTCTGTTTATTAGCTGTAGTAGCGGGAACTGCAGCCTGTACAACTCCCCAATCTCCGCCCTCACAGGAAAGTGCTTGTATTCAAAGCACCGCCGAAGCCATGGTGGTCAGGGCTGATGATATTGCTGTCGTCGCGACTGGACCTGTCGACCCCGAAAATGGTGTTCGTGTCCTGTCCATGCAGAATATTGTCACTGGTAGTACAGCCGATTGTTTCTACAACGAGATTGATCAGCAGGTGACGCGTGTGGAATTGACCGATTCCTCCTCTTCACCCAATCAAGAAGCGGCTTGTATACAACGTACAGCGGAAGAAATGTTGGCTAGAGCTGCCGATATTGAAGTCGTAGCAACTGGTCCTGTGGATCCCGAAAATGGGGTTCGGGTGCTGTCGATGCGTAATACGGCCACCGGTAACACAGCCAATTGTTTTTACAACGAGATTGACCAACAGGTGACGCGCGTGGAACTGACTT
>CAZFWL010000348.1:0-4495 GCA_964522775.1 uncultured Halomicronema sp. | reverse complement strand
TGGACGACAATGACAGAGCAGCCAGCGTGGTGCATAACGTAGTTGCTGACGCTGCCGATCCACAATTCTGAAATGCCTGAGCGGTTGTGGCGACCGATGACGACGAGATCAGCCTGCCAATCTTTCGCGACCTGACAAATTTGCCGACCGGGATCACCGACGGCTTGGGTCCATTCAGTGGTGACGCCATGTTCTTCTTGAATGCGATTCACTTGCGCATTCAAGTTTTGCTGGTCGGCTTTTTGTTCGGTTTGCCACTGGCCGAGATACATCTCGAAGGTGCCCACGTTGACGGCAGAGTGCATGCCATCGGCAGTCATGTACATCGGATTGGGATACCCGGAATCGGGCGGCAACAGCACATGAATGAGGTTGAGCGTGGCTTGACTGGGGACAGCGATCGCGATTGCTTCACCCAGCACTTTTTCATCGATGGCAGCTTCACCGCCCAGGGCAACCAAAATTCTTTGATACATAAGCAATCACTAAGAAAAAAAGGGGGGAGATGGAGGGCGAGAAGAGGTAGGTGAGTGCCTTGGAGGCTGGGGGTTATCCGGCGTGTGGATGCTGCGTCACTCACCTGCCTGGGATCAGCAGAACAGCTTTATTTTGACGAATGCAGCACTTTTTCTAGAGTAGTGAGCAGGGTTTCGGCGCGATCTCGGTGGCTGTTGGCTCCCATGAGACCGACGCGCCAAACTTGACCGGCCAATTCACCCAGACCGCCGCCGATTTCAATATTGTGCTCTAGCAATAGGGTGCGAGCTACGGCTTTGGCGTCCACGCCCTCGGGTACGCGTACGGTGGTGAGGGTTGGCAAACGATAGGCGCGATCAACATGGCAGCTCAGCCCCATCGCTTCCAGGCCGTCCCAGAAAAATTCAGCTGTGTCCTGGTGGCGTTGCCAGCGGTTTTCTAATCCTTCCTCAGCTAATAGGCGTAAGGCTTCGCGTAGGGCAAAGGTGAGGTTGACCGGAGCTGTGTGGTGATAGACGCGATCGCTGCCCCAGTACTTGCGCAAGAGTCCCGCATCCAGGTACCAGTTAGAAACTTTCGTTTGTCGTTGCTCCATTTTTGCGACCGCCCGTGGCCCCATGGTGAAAGGGGAAACGCCGGGGGAGCAACTCAAGCCTTTTTGGCTACAGCTGTAGGCGAGGTCTACCTGCCATTCGTCAAGAAAGATGGGGACACCGCCCAAACTGGTAACGGTATCGATGATGAGCAAACAGTCGAATTCGCGGCACAACGCACCAATACCCTCAATCGGTTGGCGGGCACCCGTCGAGGTTTCGGCATGGACGAGGGCCAGCACGGCGGGACGATGCTCTTCTAAGCCAGCCCGAATGGTTTCGAGGGAGAAGACTTGGCCCCAGTTCTGATGCATGGTGCGCACGTCGGCCCCGTACCGTCCGGCCATATCCACCAAGCGATGACCAAAATAGCCCATGACCCCGATGAGGACGCGATCGCCGGGCTCCACCACGTTCGCCAGGGTCGCTTCCATCGCTGCTGAGCCAGTACCCGGCACTGGGTAGGTGAGTTCGTTATTGGTTTGCCAGGTGTAGCGCAGCAGCTCTTGGACCTCATCCATCATTTGTAGATAGGCGGGATCAAGGTGGCCGATGGGCTGACAATTCATCGCGGCGATGACCGATGCCTCCGCGTTAGACGGCCCCGGTCCCAGTAATAACCGCTCAGGTACTTGTAGGGGGGCGAGCGATCGCTGATGGGCGGTATTCACTTTTGGCGTGTTTAGCGGCAAGGTTGATGTCATGGCTGGCAATGGTGTCTAAGCGCTCTTCTATAATTTTCTCCATTGTCGGCTGGGATGGGAGCAATCGCTCCAAAATTCCAACAGATGTTTGCGTAAAGTAACTTTTTTCACAGACAGGAAAGCTCCATCGTGTTGCCAACGAATCTCCAGCTAGAGACTGAATATCGGTGCCAAACTGCTCTCGATCTATTCAAATCACCCGCCTGTGAGGGGTTGGTGACGCAAGCTTTAGCGGGACGGCACCTGCGAGTGATGACCTTGCCCGCTGCCAATGACACCGCGATTTCCGTCTGCCTCTGCGAAGATGACTATCCCGGTTGGTTGCCGCTCGCTGCGTTGGATGCTTTACAGCCTGTGGATCGCCCCTATATCGTCCCGGAGTGGACGGCGGCAGCGATCGCCGCCAAAGTTCCTGAAGTCATCGCCTTTACCCAGGCCGCGATGGCGCAGGAGAACACCTATCTTTGGGGCGGCACCGTCGGGCCTAACTTTGACTGTTCGGGGCTCATGCAAACTGCCTTTGCCGCCTCAGGTATTCGCCTGCCTCGCGACTCTTACCAGCAAGAAGACTTTACTGAAGCCGTCAATATTGATGATGTGCAGCCGGGGGATCTGCTGTTTTTTGGACAGGGCGATCGCCCCAATCATGTAGCCCTCTATTTGGGCCAAGGTCGCTATATCCATAGCTCTGGTCGCGATCAAGGCCGCAACGGCATTGGGATCGACTCCATCACCGACCGGACTGATCCCATCAGCCACACCTATTACCAGCAATTACGGGGAGCCGGACGCGTGACTCGGAGCTATCAACCCCAGGGACACCCGATGGTTTGTCGGTAAGTCTCTGGGGAAACACAAATCGCAATGAATATTTGTGAATAACGAGATGAATTAGAGCTTGCGGTCCATGACCTCCGTAAGTTGGGTCAGAGTCTCGTTCAGCTTTTCTTCGACGCTGGGTTCAGCGGCAGCTTCCACTTCCTCTTTGCGCTTCGCCCGTTCAAAGATTCGCACCATCACAAAGATGACGAAGGCGATCACGACGAAGTTCAAAATCGCCGAGAGAAACAAACCGTACTTCACGCCATTGGCCGTGAGTTCAGAGATATCTTCCACCCCGGCAGCGGTTAATGCGGGAGTCAAAATCAAGGGGGTCACGATGTCGGCAATGAAGGAGTTGACTACGGCGCCAAAGGCCCCACCGATGATCACGGCAACTGCCAAGTCAACAACATTGCCCCGCATCAAAAAGGCTTGAAAATCTCGCATAAACCCGCCAGCCGAGTTGACGGCTCGATTACGTGCTTGCTGGTTGGCCATATTGTCTAAGCCTCCTAAGGGCTAAATTAAGATGCTCGAAATCATATCAGTTTCAAGATCGGCGATTCATAGTCGCAGGAGAAAGTTCTATAAAGCCTGGCTGGCAGTTGATTGGCGGGTTCTTAGTCGTGCTGTAGAGGACGATTTGAAGACTATACAACTGAGGCAAACGGGACTGTGGGCACGCAATGAGGTTTCCGTCTGAGGGCCAGTAAAGGTCGACGTTGAGCGATCTCTTGTAGGGGTGTCGCGGTGCTGCGGACACTCTATTACGCGGATGTAAACGACTGCGTACTTTATTCAAGCAGCATCAAGAAACCTCTCAAAGGGCCACGACTGTGTTGGGTTACACATACATTGCAAGAACCTGAGCCTTACAACGGGCCAGTAGATACAGGTATTTTGTCCTGTCTGCCGTTTGGGATCGCTGCAGCATTTTCGAAACTCTGGCTGTACGCGCTCCGTTGGCTTCCAACTCTTCACTACTATGCGAATATTTCAACCCCTCCGTCTTCACAATTTGCGAGGAGACTTGTTTGGCGGGTTAACCGCAGCGATCGTGGCGCTTCCTCTCGCTTTAGCCTTTGGGGTGGCCTCTGGTGCTGGCCCTGCAGCGGGCTTGTACGGGGCGATCTTGACTGGATTCTTTGCGGCCCTCTTTGGCGGTACCCCGGCCCAGGTGACTGGGCCTACCGGCCCCATGACCGTGGTGATGGCCACCGTTTTCACTAAACTCATTGCTCAAAACCCCGAACATGGCTTGGCGATGGCATTTACTGCCGTCATGCTGAGCGGGGTGTTTCAAATGTTGTTTGGGTTCTTGCGGTTAGGGCAATTCATCACGCTCATGCCCTATTCCGTGATCTCGGGCTTTATGTCCGGCATTGGCGTCATTATTGTCATTTTGCAAATTGCGCCGCTGTTGGGACATCAAGCCCCTAGCGGTGTTGTTCCGGCGCTACATCAATTGCTCTCGGTGCTGGCTCATCCTGAGCCGACGGCAGCGGGTCTTGGCATCTTGACCTTGATGATTGTGTTTGGCTGGCCTAAACGTCTTGCCCGCATTGTGCCGTCGCCTTTGGTGGCGCTGGTTTTTTGCACAGCGCTGTCTGTCCTCGTTTTTGGTGGTAGCGACATTGCTCGCATTGGTGAAATTCCCCAAGGGTTGCCTCAAATCCAGTGGCCGCGGCTGAACCTCGATCAGATGAAAGCGATTGTGGGATATGGCCTGATGCTGGCGATTTTGGGAGCGATCGATTCCCTGTTGACCTCGCTGGTGGCTGACAATATCACCCGCACTCGCCACAACTCTGAGCGGGAGCTTGTGGGCCAAGGGATCGGTAACCTACTGTCTGGCTTATTCGGTGGACTGCCGGGGGCAGGGGCCACCATGCGTACCGT
>CAZFWL010000347.1:0-4498 GCA_964522775.1 uncultured Halomicronema sp. | reverse complement strand
CGCTGCCAAAGAACGACCCGCCGATAAACCCCTCATCTTGATGGGTTCCACTTTGGAGGACCTGTTGCCCTACGTCTCTGGCAATGAGGGTGATATTGCTGCCTGGCAGCAGATGGCGGCGCAATATTGGCCAGGCGCGTTGACGTTGGTGTTGCCGGCTAGCGATCGCGTTCCTGACGTGATGAATCCGTTGCAAACGGGGACGATTGGGATTCGGGTGCCTAATCATACGCTGGCCCGACACATTTTGGCTCACACTGGTCCCTTGGCGACGACGAGCGTGAATCGCTCGGGGCAGCCCGCGCTGGAAGACATGCGCGACATCGCCGTGCAATTTCCGGAGTTGCTGCTGCTTTCTCAAGGGGCGATCGCGCAACTCAAAACCCAACTCGAAGCGTTTGCGCTGACCGCCTCAGGGGTCCCGTCTACAGTCATTCGTTGGCAAGAGGGAGCGTGGCAGGTATTGCGCCAAGGCTCAGTAGAAATCCCAGGCTGAAAATCATTGCCAGATTCCTTTGCGCTTAACCTGCCTCCCTTGCTCCTCAGCCCCTTTAACCATTTCCCCCCACCCCTTAAAGGGCAACGGCTCTCCTAATTTGTAAGGCAACATTGCAACTCTCCCGATTCAGAAGAGCAGGCTTTAGGCTTGTACGGGAGTTGACAGGAATGAGTAATGTCGGAGCAACAGGCACGTGAGGCAACTTTAAACACCGAGGCTACTCTGCAAACCGCTTACTGCCGAGCTATGGAAATGGCCAGCTTTAAGGGCGGCTTTTTGATGCGGACGGCTCACGAGTTGCGATCGCCCCTCAACAAAATCATCAGTCTGCAGCAGATGATTATCGAGGGGCTCTGTGACGATGTTGAAGAAGAACACCAGTTTGTCGCGGATGCCTATGCCGCCTCAATGAAGATGCTGGAATACCTCGATTTGATGATTCGCGTCTCAAAGATCGAAGTGGGTCGCTTGCAACCACAAATGCAGGCTGTGTCATTGGCGGAATTGCTGACGCAAGTTCAAGACCTGACCCAGGTGCAAGTTGCCGATCGCAACTTACGTTTGAAGGTTGAAGTGCCAGATGCGGCCATTGGCGTGCAAGCAGATCCGGCATGGTTGCGTAACCTGCTCACGCTTTTGATTGAGATGGCGGTGGAAGGGGGCGATCGCGGCACCCTCTCGCTCTCTACTTGCCCCACAGACGATGCCCATTACACCCTCTGCCTTGCGGACGATCGGGCCACTACGCCGTGGCAAGAACCCGTGGAACTGCCACCCCCGTCCGAATTCACGCTGGATGACACCCTTTCCACCAGCCTTCGCATGAGTCTCGTACAGGCCATGATTGCTGCAATGCATGGGCAGTTCATGATGGCCCCAGCCGCTGATGAAGGGACAAAATTACACATTACTTTGCCCCTCGCTGCTAGCAATTGATTGAGGTGTATGCCTTACACCTCAATCAATTGCTCTTCTGTGTCCTCTGGCTGCCTTACTCTCCATGCCCATGAGGAAATTGTCCTCATCACTGCTCACTGACACGGATACTTGGCTTCCATATCCGCCACCACTTTGGTCAAAAACTTTTCCAACTCATCTAGATCAATCTTCGACAGATTGGTGATGTACAAGCACGACTTCGCGGTTTTCACTTTTCCCAGCCGCTGGAGGTCCGCAGCGTAATCATCAAACCCCTGCATAATATAGATCGTCGAATTTTGTTTGCGGGGGGCAAACCCCGTCATCATCCAGTCGTAAGACCCCGAGGAATTGCTGTACTCATAGCTGCCAAACCCCACAATGGAGTCGCCCCACATCACCGCTGGCCGCTGGGTTACCCGCTCAAAGAGGGCGAGCAGAGTGAAAGCATCAGCCTTACGTTTCTCGTTCTCTAGGCTTGCTAAAAACTGAGTCACGCTTTTGTCATTGGGGCGAGTCTTGAGTTCAGCCAATGCTTTTTACTCCTGTCAATTGGGGGCGATCGCCAACTCTTTAACGGTTGAGAGATTAAATGGAGCCTTGGCGTTCTCCTTATTTTGCTGCTTCCTCTAGTTTGTCTTGGGGACGAGTATCAAAATCACTGGCGGCATGGCGTTCATGCAATTGCTCTGCCGGTGGCCCCCAAGTGCGATTCACCATGCGTCCATGTTTAACCGCAGGGCGAGCATCGATCGCTGTCGCCCACCGGATCACATGCTCGTAGGACTGCACGTCTAGAAATTCTGCGGCATTGTAAGAACGCCCCAAAACCAATCCACCGTACCAGGGCCAAATAGCGATATCGGCAATGGTGTAGTCATCGCCACAGATGTAAGGATGCTCTGCCAAGCGCTGGTCCAGTACGTCGAGTTGCCGCTTAGTTTCCATAGTGAAGCGGTTGATCGGATACTCCAACTTCATTGGCGCGTAATGGTAAAAATGCCCAAAGCCACCACCGACATAGGGTGCAGAGCCGACCTGCCAAAAGAGCCAAGACAAACATTCTGCCCGCTGTGAAGGATCCTGGGGCAAGAATGCGCCAAATTTTTCCGCTAAATACAGCAAGATGGCTCCCGATTCAAAGATGCGCGTCGGGGGCGTTGTGCTGCGATCGACCAGCGCTGGAATTTTAGAGTTGGGGTTCACCGCGACGAAGTCACTGCCAAACTGGTCGCCCTTGTTGATGCGGATCAGGTAGGCGTCGTACTCAGCGTCACTGATGCCGACAGCCAGCAGTTCTTCTAATAAAATCGTGACTTTTTGACCGTTGGGGGTCGCCAGAGAATAAAGCTGTAATGGATGCTCGCCGACCGGTAACGCTTGCTCATGGGTTGCCCCTGCGATGGGCCGATTCAGGCTGGCCCAAGTACCACCATTTTCGGTGTCCCATTGCCAAACTTTTGGGGGAGTGTAGTCTGAGGGCGTGCTCATAAATGCGCCTGTGAGGAATTGACGATCGCTAGCCTACCCTAAGGTCTTCCGTTTTGTCTGAGGATGAACGACGGAAAAATATTGGGTTGAGATGGCTGCGGCGTGGTGACACATATTCACCGGCCAGGATTGACCGTAATGAAAGTGCTTGTTGGGAAAATTGCCAATCTTTTCAGGTAAATGAAGGGATAGAGCCTACATTGCCAGGGTCTGGTCGGCGTCGTCGGCATCGGTCAATTGCGATCGCCGGTACTGGGTCCACAGACTCACCAACAACCCTTCATATGGGCTGAAGAAAAACGCTAGACAGAAAAAGCAAAAAGAGACGAGCACAATCGTCGCTCCAGAGGGGGCATCTAAGTAGTAGCTCAGATACATCCCGATGACGCTGGACAGGGCACCGATGATGGCACCCACCCACATCATTTGGTGCAGCTCTTTGACCAGGAGATAGGCCGTGGCCGCAGGAGCCACCAGCAAGGCGACCACCAACAGCGCTCCCACGGTGGGTAAACAGACAACGATGGTGACAGTCATCGCAATAATTAGGGAAGCGTTGTACCAATGCACCGGCATCCCGCTGGCCTGAGCCCCTTTGGGGTCAAAGGTGTAAAACAACAGTTCTTTGAAAAACAATCGTACCAACGTGATGGCGACCACGGTAACGGCTAGGCTCCACCACACCTCGGTCATAGTGACGCCGAGAATGTTGCCAAACAGCACATGCAACAAGTCAATGCGATTGGCGCCGGGAATCACACTGACTAATACTACGCCGATCGCGACGAATGAAGTCAAAATCAGGGCCATGGCGGCATCGGTTTTCACCCGCGATCGCGACTCAATTAAATAGAGCACCAAGGCACTAATCACCCCAGCGATCAAGGCTCCAAACGAGAGCGCAACCCCCATCACATAGGCGATCGGCAAACCTGCCATCACCGAGTGAGAAACCGCATGGGCCAACATCCCCATTTGCTGCACAATCATGTAGCTGCCGACGATGGCACAGAGAATGCCGAGCAAAATCCCCAACATCAGGGCACGTTGCATGAACGCCAATGACAAGGGCTCAATAATCCAATCCAACATAGAGCGATGCCGTATCCACTAAGGTTGACGAGTGATCACAGAGTTGAAGTTACGCAAACACTCGGGTGAGGCCCCGACCGTAAGCCCGCTCTAAATTGTCGGAGGTGACGACCTGCTGTCGCGTCCCCTGGGCGATCAACCGCTTGTTGAGCAGGAGCAGCTGATCATAAATCGCTAGCGAATCGCCCAAATCATGGTTGATGACGAGTAGCGTTTTGCCCTCTGCCCGCAGCTCCTGAAAGATGTCAAAGATGATGTCTTCAGTCTTGCGATCAATGGCGGTAAAGGGTTCGTCAAAGATTAACAACTCGGCTTCCTTCGCCAAGGCGCGGGCGATAAACACCCGCTGTTGCTGCCCGCCCGACAGTTCACCAATGGGGCGATCGCGCAAATCATACATATCCACTCGTTCCAGCGCGGTGCGAGCTAGCTGCCGCGCCTGCCGACTAAACCCCTTAAAGAGACCAGCCTGAATGGTTTGCGCCATCATCACCACAT
>CAZFWL010000346.1:0-4504 GCA_964522775.1 uncultured Halomicronema sp. | reverse complement strand
TGCGTTGTTATGGATAGAAACAGCCGCTTGCGGCCAGCTTCCTGGCACAAAAGTGTGTTCTTGCTCACGATGTGGTGTGATACGGCTGCGGCAGGCTGATGGAGGCGGGAAAAGAACGCTCTCGGTCACGGGGTGAGATGTTCGTTGAGGCAGTCAATGGCGGTATCGATGCTGATGGCAGCAGTTTCTAAATGAGTGTCTTGGCGGCCTTCGGTCAGACAGTGTTCGAGGTAGCCCAGTTCGATAACCAGGCGTTTGACAATCGTTTTTAGACGGCGCTTATGGGTGGTTGGGCGGGTGGTGATGGCAGTGGGGTGCATCGCTAGGATTCCTCTACGTTCGGCATACCGTTGTGATATCGCACCTCGATTTGTTGCAGCTAGACCCAAAAAAGCAACAACATCCGCGTTGCACTGAAAGGAATATGGCAACAAGTGACACTGCACTGCTACTGGGGCGAGGTCTTCCTGAGAGGAGAGCTAATGATAAAAGTCCATAGAAATGGTGGAATTCGAAACGGCCAGCTCAAATGACTACGACGTTAGAGGCTGACAATTTACTCCGTTATAAGCCGCTTGTACCTTAACCACATAAGCCTGAGGGGTTTCAGCCACCGGAAAGTCAAAAGCCTCCACCAGGGCTTGGGCGTGATCGTCAAACACGTTGTAGCCAGTGGAGCGTAGTTGCTGGGGTTCATCCATCAGGTTGCCATCAGCATCAACCACGACTCCAAAGCGGGCTTCTTCCGGTTCAATCGGCAGACAAATGTTGTCAGCATAAGCAACCCGTTCTGGAAAATCCTCCAGTGTCTTGACTTCTGAATTAGTGATTGCGCCGTCTCTAACTAACGCATCTAACCACTTTGCTTGGTTATCCTGCGCCTCCGACAAGGTTGTTGAAGTCGGACCGACATAACTTTGAAGCAGGGCAAAATACTCATCGGGTAAATTCGTACCGGTAGGTGGCCATTGGCAATCCTCTTGGTCATAGTCAATTTTGATCGGCACTACGTACGCCTGAGGGCGATCTGAGCTTGGGTAAGTGTGCTGCTGCGCCATAACAAGGGCCGCTTGGTTGAATTGACGATATCCAGTTGATTGCAACGTCATAATGTCGTCGTTCACGGTGCCATCCGCCTCGACTAGCACGAGTAGCTCAGCCACATTAGGGGCAGTGGGTAAGCAAATCTTGGCCTCATAGGGAATGGGCTCGATCGCCGACAAAGGCTGGATTTCTAAGTTGCTGTAAGGATTCCCCTGCTCTGTAAAGCTACTGAGCCAAATTGATTGGCGATCAGCGATTGTCTCCGCGGTCAGGGAGGTCAGCCCTTGGAAGGTGGTAAATATATCGGCATAGCTGAGGAATTGTCGTCGCCCTGCGACGGCTCCCGAGTTGGGATTAGGCGCCGGTGGATTGGGATTATTTAATGGGGGGACGGTCGGGGGCGAGGGGGTACGGTTGTTTGTAGTAGAGGTCGTCTGGGGAGAGCGATCGCTGGCGCTAGCTGTCGAGCGCGGCGGACGACTTGTAGTGGCAGGCCGATTGTCGTCTTGAGTGTTACGGCTCGCGGTATTTGTTCTTGCTCTATTGGAAGGACGCGTGCCGCTTGGGTTAGCCCCGGCTGTTTGATTCGTCCTTGGGCTCGTAGCGGCTGAATTAGCCGCCCCGTCACGAGCGGTTGAAGGAGCAGTCCGCTGAGAGGTCGGTGGGGCCGTTTGGGTAACGGTGATGCCATCTTCCTCAGCATCGGGAGGGGGCACCAATTCTTCATCCCCTGGGGCTGTAGGCACAAATAAAATCACGCCGTGTAATCCCAGTGAGCACAGCAGCATAAATGGTAAAAAATAACGCCCTAGCGATCGCTTAGCATTTTCGGAAAAGGAATCAATTGACATAATTTCAGACGACTGATGGGCTGTTTTACTAAGCGGGCAATTCGTAAGGGCAAATCTATAACATGTTATGCCTTGATATAAAGACAATATTTGGGCGTTCAATTCAGCAGAGAACTGCTTCCTAATATTTGGTTTGTTTCTGACCGACAAGAAAGTCTAAAGCCGAGGATCCTCTGTCCAGAAAATCAAGACTATGCTGGCTGGAGGATTACCAGGACCTATTTTTACTGTCGAAACATATAGTGTTGGAATTCCGTTATCTTGAATCTCAAACAATTGCTCGCCGCAATATCCGTTGGGGAATTCTATCAATGTCTGGTTTGCGAATGTTAGCGGTAGATCTTCTGTGACGACTAGACCGTAATTTCGACGGAAAAATTTCAGCTGATTGGCTTGGGCGAGGAGTTGATAACTATTGGGAGTAATCTCTGCGAAGAAACAATCTAAATTCAGGCTTTGTAAATAGCCCAACTCCCAGATATTTCCAGGAAAGTCGGCAGTCCCATCAAATTCAACATTGATGCCTCCGGTTTGACCCAGTAAGACTGACTGTCGAGCGGGATCAAACTGGGAATTGCGATCATTTTCTAGGGGAGTGTTCTCTTGACCTTCTTCGTCTAACAGGGTGTCGTCAATAGGGACTTCATCTGATACAAGGGGCTGCTCTAAATCAGGCGGAATTAGCTGGTTTTGAGGCGGCGGCTCAGGCGTTGAAGGCTGATCAGAAGGAGGTTCCGACTGGGGCGGCTCTAGCACAGGAAGTTCGCTAATACTGAGAATGTCAATGGCTTCCTCTTCTTCAGGAAGTGTTTCTTCCTCAGTGACCTCTAACTCAAGTTTTTGATTCGGAATCGGCATAAAAAGAAGAGCAATATGCAGCATTAAGGATAATCCCATCAGGGGGAAGACCAACCACTGCCATTGCTTCTTGCGATGTAGTGAAGAAGCTTCAGTATTAGGAATTACCAACGTTTTTAGACGGCTTATCTCAGATATATCGGGCAGGAGAACTGCCCATTCAACACAGTTAAGTGGTTGATAACAAGCATCCCTACAAGTAAGGATCCTTTAAAGCAACCCCAAAACTAAAAACGTCTTGGGGCTGCCGATTCCCTTTCCTAGACTTGCAAAATCCAGACCACAGATTCTTCTCCACCGAGCAGATGTAGCCTTAGTTAAACCGAACCTGAATGAATGGATTTCAAGTAGGAAAGAAATCTAGAACACAAAGCTGCTTAGAGCTGATCTAAGCCAGTGTTATATTCGTCAGCATCGACGGCAATGTAACCCACCTCTTCAAGCAGATCGGTATCCCGAGCGGTCTCCAGGTAGTAGCGGACAAAAGACTCTACTTCAGGTCTTTCTAGGGCATCGGTGCTGATGTAGATGAACAACGGGCGGGATAGGGGATAAGAACCATCTTTGCCGGTCTCAAAGCTGGCTTCGACACCTTCAACGGAAACACCGCTCAACTTATCTTGATTTTCCAGATAGTAAGCTAAGCCAAAATAACCCAGAGCATTCTCATCACCGGCAACTCCAACAACCAAGATGTTGTCGTCTTCACTGGCAATATAATCAGCGCGGCTAGCACCAGATTCGCCCACGACCTCTTCTGTGAAATAGTCGAAGGTACCAGAGTCTGTGCCGGGACCATACAAGCGGATCGGCGCGTTGGGCCAGCTGGAGTTAACTTGGCTCCAGCGTGTAATGCTGCCCTCGGCCTCAGGAGCCCACAACGTATTCAGTTCATCAAAGGTGATATCGTCGAGCCAATCATTTTCAGGATGCGCAACTAAGGCGAGAGCGTCCAATCCGACTAGGACTTCAATGTACTCAATCCCGCCATCAGCACAGGCCTCGACTTCTTCCGGCTTGATCGGACGAGAAGCATTGGAGATGACGGTTTCGCCAGCACAAAATTTGCTGAACCCGCCACCGGTACCAGAGACACCCACCGCAATACTGACATCTGGGTTGGCTTCCATAAAGGTTTCTGCCACAGCTTCGGAAATGGGGAAAACTGTGCTGGAGCCATCAAGAACGATGGTCTCTTGAGCCTGAGCTGCAGTAGCGATCGCCAGGCCAGCAGCAGTAGCAGCAAAGACTGCACTCGCGGTTGTGAATCGGTTAGCAAACATAAATTAGTACACTCCCATGGGGGTATCAGAGATCGAAGACCACATGAGAAAGTACCAGCCGAAGATTATCGAAACCTTTACCAAAGTCCAAGAGGGTATTGCGATTCATTTAAGTTTTGATTAACGTCTGGGAGCCGCATTCTTGCCCGCTGTCGAGACGTGAGGCTCATCTTAGTGCCGAGAAAAGCCTATGCGAATGCGCGTTACTACATCAGCGATCGCCCTCAGGATTGAGTCCAGCGAACTAACGGGCCTGTTGTAGCAATTCCAGATCGGCCCCGCAGATGGCTTTCAAATTGCGGGTAATTTTCTCGACATCCCATTGCCACCATTGGAGTTCGAGGAGGGTTTGGATGGTACCAGGGTTGAATCGTTGGCGAATTACCTGCGCAGGGTTGCCCCCGACCACGGTGTACGGCTTCACCGATTTCGTCACGACGGATTGGGACGCAATGATCGCCCCATCGC
>CAZFWL010000345.1:0-4510 GCA_964522775.1 uncultured Halomicronema sp. | reverse complement strand
CGTTAAAAAACACGGTGTTCGCACCGTTATTCTACAGTTTCAAGGTCTCACGTTTAGCCTTTGTGTTGCGGGCGCGTACTGCTGGAATATGACTCATCCCTTAGATTCACATCTCGATCAAGTCAACACCCGGTTCAAAGCAGCCCGACTGGGGCTCAAGGTAGAGCGGCGGGGCGATATGTTGGCGCTACGAGGAACTTTGCCGCCGCGTCCGGGCAGCGATCGCACGCGCCCCTATCAGCAGCGCATTCCGCTCAAGCTACCCGCGAACAAGACGGCCTTGAAACAGGCAGAGCAGGAGGCTAAAGTCATTGCCGCTAGGCTGATCGAGGGAACTTTTGACTGGCGACAGTATCTCGTGCAGTCGGGGCCAGTGCTCGGGTCGGATGATTTAGCGGAAAAAATTGTGGCCTTTGAGCAACATTACTTGGCCGAGGCCCAAGCCGATCCCGACAAGCATCCCGCATCGGTGCAGGCGACCTGGAGTAAAGCCTACGCCCCCTATTTGAGAAAATTGCAGGCCCTAAGCGATCACCGGACGAAGTTGAGTTTGCCAGAAGCGATCGTCGCGACAGTGAAAGAAACACGGGCCAATTCTCGTAGTCGGCAAGTCTGCTGTACGGCGCTGGAAGCGCTCGCGCAATTTCTCGCGCTGGAGTTGCCCGTCGATTTGAAAACCCTGTGGGGCAAATATGGCAGCAGTCGCACCCAACGGCGTGAGTTGCCGACGGATGAGCAAATTTTGGAGTGTTTCCACCGCATTCCCAATCCAGCGTGGCAGTTTGTCTATGGCGTAATGGCGGTCTATGGGTTGCGCAACCATGAGGTGTTTTTCAGCGATTACCGAGCGTTGCAGACTGGGGATGCCGAAGCGGCGATCGAAGTGCTTGACACAACCAAAACCGGGGCCCATGACGTCTGGCCCTTTCCGCCTCCGTGGATTGAGGAATTCGACTTGAGGTCAGTTCGTTTGCCGGATCTGGAAACCAATTTGCAGCACACGACGCTGCAACGTATCGGTCAGCAAGTGACGCTACAGTTCCAGCGTTACAAGATTCCGTTTTCCCCTTATGACTTACGCCATGCCTGGGCGGTGCGCACCATTTTATTAGGGGTGCCGGATACGGTCGCGGCGCGGATGATGGGCCACTCTGTTGCCATTCATAACCGGACTTACCATCGGTGGATTACCCGCCGCGATCAACAACAAGCGGTGCGCGCTGCCCTTAAGGGATAGTCTCTGGGCATCGGAACGGTGTCGTCCAGACGGGTGAGTTGGCGCGATCGCTTGTGAAGAAATGTGTCATGGTTTAAAGAGGTTGATTTTACTGCGCGCTGATGACACGTTCTTGGCTCAGGCTGATTGTTGGGATTTTGAGTTTGACACTCGCTTTTGGGGCTCCCGCTTGGGGTGCCAACGAGGCGAGCTCGCCGCCTGATCTGGCTAGCGCTAGTGACGCTGACAACACAGCAACCGCTATTTTTGCGGGCGGCTGCTTTTGGTGCATGGAAAAGCCCTTTGACGAATTGCCAGGGGTCAGCCGCACCACGTCAGGATATACCGGCGGCACAGTGGCCAATCCCAGTTACATGCAGGTTTCCGGGGGCGGTACTGGGCATGTCGAAGCCGTCAAAGTGACTTACGATCCAGTCCAGGTGAGCTATGACGAGTTGCTAGAAGTCTTTTGGCATAACGTTGACCCCGTGGATAATCGCGGTCAGTTTTGCGACAAGGGCAGTCAATATCGCTCGGCCATCTTTTATCAGGATGAACCGCAAGCGGCAGCGGCTGAAGCGTCGAAGCAAGCGCTAGCAACAACAAAATTCAACCAGACCGTTGCGACGGAAATACTGCCTGCTTCTGCGTTTTACCCGGCCGAAGATTATCACCAGAACTATTACCAAACCCACCCTGTCCGCTATAAGGTCTACCGCTATGCCTGCGGACGCGACCAACGCCTAGAAGCGATTTGGGGCGAAGTGGCAGATCATGAATCCACTGAACCAGTAGCGGAATGAACCCAGCGCAAACGCGTGGGCTGGAACCTTGAGCAAGCGTTCTCTGAGTCGAAACCGGCCTCGATGCCGTTGTGAGCCAGACACTTTTGCAGGAATGGGACTCTGAGGCAGCATGATAAACTCGCCAATTGACGTATCTACTTTTCCACCTTTTTTGCCGCCCTGGTATTTGGCAAACGGGGTTGCCATGACGGCCTATACTGCCAAAGTCGCCCCTCACATTTGGGAGCGGTTCACCTCGCTGGCAGAGCCCCAATATGAGAGCCATGTATTCACCGGGGCGCGGGATGTGCCGATTTATGGCATCTGGGCACGACCATCCCAGCCTAAAGGCACCATCATTGGGACCTATGGCATTACAGGCGATTTGGAGAATCAATGGTTTCTCCGGATTTTGGGTCGCAAGGCGATCGCAGCGGGCTATGCCGTCGTTTTATTTGACTGGCGGGCCCATGGCAAAACGGCCTCCTTATCGCCGACGGTAACTTCCGACGGTTTGTATGAGGGGGATGATTTTGTGCGCATTGCGGCCCAAGCCAAAGCATTGGGTTGCCCCACACCGTTTTGGTTTACGGGATACTCGCTAGGGGGACAGCTGGCCCTATGGGGCATTAAAGCCGCACAGACAGCGGATGAATGTATCCTCTCTCCTGACGAAGTTCAGGGGGGAGCGGTGATTTGTCCCAGTCTTGATTCGGTGCGATCACTGCGTTATCTGACCTCGCACCCTATTGGGAAATACATTGAGAAAAGCATTGCTGGCAACTTACAAAAGCTCGCTTGGCAACTGCATCAAGACCACCCAGGCCATTTTGATCCGGAGGCAATTAAACGGGCGGATAGCATTTGGGGCTTTGATGAGGAATTGGTGATTGGGCCCCTGGGTTTTGACTCGGTGACGGATTATTACACCGCAAGCAGTGCACTATCGCTGCTGCCTAACCTGGCCAAACCCACTCTAATTTTGTATGCGGCGGATGATCCGCTGTTTGCCCCTACGCTTATTCCCGATTTGCAAACGACCTGCGCCGATAATCCTTGTATCGACTTATGCCTTACCCCCAAAGGCGGGCATGTGGGCTACGTCAGTAGTGGTAAAGGGCAAGCGATCGCGAACGACCCTGACCCCTGGTGGGCATGGAACCGCATTCTAGAATGGTGTGACCAATTCGACTAAGCCCGAAGTTGATTTCTGAGGTGGCTCGATGGCTCACGAATATGCGTTCCCAGTCGCTCAATTGCTTAGCTATACCTCGGTTAAACCGGTGAAACAGGGTGACTGGCCCAACTATATAGATGAGTTTGGGTTTACGGCTGAGCATGTGTCTGCTCTGATTGAGCTGATGCAGGACACCGCACTGGCCGAAGTTGATCCCGATAATCCGCCGCCATTGCCAGACTACGTTGATCCAGAAACAGCCTGGTGTGCACCGATTCACGCTTGGAGATCGCTCTACCAACTGCGATCGCTTGAAATCTTTGGGGAGCACACTATCGATCTATTGCAATCGGAGTTGGATGAATGGGTCGGCGAAGAATTTATCGACATGATTCAGTCATGGGGGGATCCAGTCATTGAACCCGTCACTCAACTAATTGCCGCCAACCTAGCAACTGAAAATCGCATTTTGCCGCTGATCGAGGGGCTGTATAAGTTACCCGAAACATTTCCCGAGACTCGCCAGCAAATCATCTCAATTCTCATGAAATTGCTGGAAACCTACGCCACCAACAAAATTGATAACAATTCCTTCCTCGCGATTGGCTTGTTAGAACTCAAAGCAACGGAATCCGCAGCATTGCTGGAGCAGGCGTACCAGGCTGAACAAATCGATGAGTTCATCACGGCCACTTGGCCTGGTGCCCAAGTCGAGCTAGGTCTCAAATCAGAATCTGACTTTACTGAGGAAGAACTTACGGCTGCCGTTCCTCCAGAAATGCAGCGGATGCGTGAAATGATTGACGCCTTTCAACGGCGGGATAAACCGAGCGCCTTTGAAATTGGCCTGCCTATAGACCGACATGCCTTTCCTGACACGAGCCCGCCTGACTTTAACGACTTGCTAACGGGAAAAAAGAGCGTGGCACCGAAGGCTAAGCAGGGCTTTGGCGGTGACTCCGCAAGGAACAAGAGTACGAAAAAGAACAAAAAGAAAAAGCGTTGAAGGGAGCAAATGCAGAATCTGCACTCAGGCTTTCAAAGTGGGACGGCCAACAAACCGCTCGCCTTTTCGTTGGGCTTCTCAATATGGTCGTCAGCAAGGAACTTGCGCCGTTTTAGCAATTAATCGGTAGACTTATCGATATTTTTGAGCGGAATTGTGATTGATCGGTTAACCTGAGGCCAAATCTTGGCATCAAGGGTCAGGCGAGTAACAGGAGGCAACGGCAGCGGTGCGCAGGCAACTGGTAGACGAACTGAGAGTGTTGGGGCTGCGGTCTGATGCGAATTTTGCTGATGTCAAAGCGTCATATCGACGACTGGCACGGC
>CAZFWL010000344.1:0-4512 GCA_964522775.1 uncultured Halomicronema sp. | reverse complement strand
GAAGATTTGCTAAGCAAACAGCGCTCAAAATTAGTCAGCAATAAAGCATTGGCGAAAATTGCCCAACGCTATCACCTGGGTCAGCAGATGTATTTAGCTAAAAATACGATCAAGCAAGGAGGACGCAAAAATCCCAAGATTTTAGCGGATGCAGTTGAAGCCCTGATCGGTGCTTACTTCATCGATTCAGGCCATAACTACATCACGGCAGAAAAGTTTGTGCGGAAACTGCTTAATCTCTAAGGTTAGCTGGCATCCTGCCAAATCTATTCATTGAGGTCGGTTAGGCTTTCTCTAGCTGACCTCCAAACACCTTATAAATAAGCATCAGCAAAATAATAATTCCAGCCAGTCCTGAGCAAGCTTGCCAAATGTTGATAGCGCTCTTTGCAGTCTGCGCAGTCACAGCAAATTGCGCACGTCAGTCACTTGACCCGAGATCGCTGCTGCAGCGACCATGGCTGGGCTCATCAACAGTGTTCGGCCTGATGACGAGCCTTGGCGTCCCTTAAAGTTGCGGTTAGAAGACGAGGCACTGATTTGGTTCCCTTGCAGCTTATCCGGATTCATGGCTAGACACATCGAACAACCCGCCTCGCGCCATTCAAAGCCAGCTGCTTCAAAGATTGTATCCAGCCCTTCCGCTTCGGCTGCTTGCTTTACCCGCTCAGATCCAGGCACAACGAAGGCTTTAACGGTAGCTGCAGCTTTTTTGCCCTGTACCACTTTTGCCGCTTCCCGCAAGTCACTCAGGCGGCCGTTGGTACAGCTACCAATAAAGCAAACGTCTACCGGGGTGCCTTGAATTGCGGCACCGGGTTGCAAGCTCATGTATTGATAAGCTTCTGTGGCGATCGCGCGATCGTTCTCAGGCAATTCTTCCACTGTAGGAATATTCTCATCAACCCCAATACCCTGCCCTGGCGTGATTCCCCAGGTGACTGTAGGCGCAATGTCAGCAGCATCAATAACCACCACATCGTCATATTCAGCGTCGGCATCACTGCGCAAACTTTCCCACCAGGCCACCGCCTCGTCCCAGCGATCTGCACTAGGCGCAAACTCACGCCCCTTCAGGTAGTCGTAAGTCACCGTATCGGGGTTCACATAGCCGCAGCGTGCGCCCCCTTCGATGGACATGTTGCAGAGAGTCATGCGCTCTTCCATCGACATAGCCTCGATGGTGCTGCCAGCGTATTCGTAGGCATAGCCGACGCCGCCCTTGACCCCGAGTTTACGAATAATATGCAGGGTCACATCCTTGGCGTATACACCGGCAGGTAATTCTCCGTTGACCTCAACGCGGCGCACTTTCAGCTTTGACAAAGCTAGGGTTTGAGACGCTAAAACATCGCGGACTTGACTGGTGCCAATGCCAAAAGCGATCGCCCCAAAGGCGCCATGGGTTGAGGTGTGGCTATCGCCGCAGGCAATCGTCATGCCTGGCTGCGTTAACCCCTGCTCTGGCGCAATCACATGAACAATGCCTTGGTTGCCAGACCCAATGTTATAGAAACGAATGTTATGCTCGCGGCAGTTTTGTTCGAGTGCGGTGATCATTTCTTCAGCCAACACATCGACAAACGGGCGCGCTTGGCTTTCTGTCGGCACAATATGATCTACCGTGGCGATCGTCCGCTCTGGAAACATCACAGACAGCTCGCGCTCGCGCAGCATGGCAAATGCTTGGGGACTCGTTACCTCGTGAATCAGGTGCAAGCCGATAAACAGCTGAGTCTGCCCAGAAGACAATGTGCCAACGGTGTGCAAGTCCCAAACTTTATCAAACAGCGTGCCGCGACTCATAAGCCTGCTCATCCTGCCTAAATGCTTTCCAGATGAATATACTAGCCCATTGATACTGGCTTGGAGCGCGACTTAAGAGCTTGTTAATAGCCCAATTGGTGAGTTAACAAAGCCAATCCTAGACTTTTCATTCCCTTACCCCTCACAGAATAGCTCTGACTTACTGGGCAACCTCACGATTGACAACGAGAGAGCCAATCACGTTGGCATGCCAGCTGCTGAGAGGAGTTGCATCAGGAATGAACGATCGCACCAGTCGCGGAGTCGTTGTGTAGGCTAACCAGCCACCCACAACAATACTGCCTACAATCGCAATCCCTACCCAGATGCGGTTCATCGGTTGCTAGCCGACCTCTTGGGAAGCCTTCACCTGCGGCTTAGTCTGCGGCTGGAACTGGAACATGGTGTAAACCACATTCCGGCGAATGCCGGTCATCATATCAAGGAAGACCTCGTAGCCCTCGCTCTTGTATTCGATGAGGGGATCTTTTTGACCGTAGCCGCGCAAACCTACGGTTTCACGCAGGGCGTCCATTTGTTGCAAGTGCTCACGCCAGAGGGTATCAATCTGCTGCAAGATGAAGAACCGCTCGGCTTCGCGCATCAGCCCTGGCTTAGCCTGATCCACTTGAGCTTCTTTGATGTCGTAAGCCGTCCGGACTTGCTCATGCAAAAAGGTCTTGATTTCGCCAAAGGAAAGATCTTCGAGCTGGCTGGGTTCTAAGTCAGATAAGAGATAGACAAATTCTTTGACCTTATCCACCATCTCCGGCAGTTTCCATTCTTCCGGCGGCAGTTCGGGGTTAATGTACGCCTCCACGATGTCATCCATAGTACGGATGGCGTAGGTGATCACCAGCTCCTTCAGGTCTTGACCTTCCAGCACTCGTCGCCGCTCGGCGTAAATGGCCCGACGCTGATTGTTCATCACTTCGTCGTATTCAAAGACCTGCTTCCGGATGTCGTAGTAGTAGGTCTCGACCTTTTTCTGGGCTCCTTCTAGGGAACGGGTCAACATGCCAGATTCGATGGGCATGTCTTCTTCCACGCGGAACATGTTCATGAGGCCCGCCACGCGATCGCCGCCAAAGATTCGCAGCAGATTATCTTCCAAACTGAGGAAGAAGCGAGTAGAACCGGGGTCGCCCTGACGTCCAGCGCGACCGCGCAACTGGTTATCTACCCGGCGCGATTCATGACGCTCAGTGCCAATAACGTGCAAACCGCCCGCCTCGATCACCTTGTCATGTTCGGCATCGGTGTAGGCTTCGTATTCCGACAGCACGAGGTTATAGGCTTCCCGCAGCTTTTGTAGCACGGGGTCTTCGGTCGGTGCTTTCTCCGCCGCGACCGCTACTTTGTCTTCTGCTTCGAGCTCTGGCAGGCTGCGATCGCCGTAGGTTTCGACAGCAAAATCCACCGTCTCCTTCAAGAAATTTTCGGTCTCTGCCGATAGCTCAGTCGGGAAGATATCAGGAGATGCTTTCCAGGTTTTGATTTTCTTCTTGCCATCGGCAAATCCCTGAGCCTTGCTGCGCCCTTTGGTGGCTCCAGGAACTGAAACCATCAGTTCATCATCATCTTCCGGCTTCACGATGCGGGGCATCAGATATTCCCGCACTTTCAGTCGAGCCATGTAGTCGGCATTACCACCGAGAATAATGTCCGTGCCACGACCAGCCATATTGGTGGCGATCGTCACAGCTCCTCCGCGTCCTGCCTGAGCAACGATTTCGGCTTCGCGCTCAACGTTCTCAGGCTTCGCATTCAGCAAATTATGGGGAATATCTCGCTCGGCTAGCAAAGCTGATAACAGCTCAGATTTTTCCACGCTGGTGGTGCCAACCAATACCGGACGACCGGTTTCGTGCATCTCTGCACATTCAGCGGCGAGCGCCTTCCACTTTGCCATCTCGGTCTTGTAGACCACATCGGCTAAGTCTTGACGGCGGGAGGGACGATTGGTGTCGATGATCGTCACTTCTAGGTCGTAGATTTTCTCAAATTCCGCCTCTTCCGTCTTGGCGGTACCGGTCATGCCCGACAGCTTGGGATACAGCAAGAAGAAGTTCTGATAGGTAATGCTGGCTAGGGTTTGGGTCTCGGGCTGAATGTCGACGTGCTCTTTGGCTTCGATCGCCTGGTGCAGGCCGTCACTCCAGCGCCGTCCTGGCATCACGCGCCCGGTAAACTCGTCCACAATGACGACCTCGTCATTGCGCACGATGTAGTTAACGTCTTTGACGAAAAGTTCTTTACCTTTGATGGCATTGAAGACGTAGTGCGCCCAAGGATCTTTAGGGTCGAATAGATCCTGCACCCCGAGCAACTCCTCTGACAGGATGAAGCCTTCGTCGGTTAGCAGCACGTTGCGGGCTTTTTCGTCTACTTCGTAGTGATCATCAGGATGGAGCTGACTAGCGACTTCAGCAGCCTTCGTGTACTTTTCGCTGGGCCGCTCAACCTGCCCCGAAATAATCAGCGGTGTCCGCGCTTCGTCGATCAGGATGGAGTCAACTTCGTCAATCACGCAGAAGTTGAAGGGCCGCTGCACAACATCCTCAATGGAGGTCGCCATATTGTCCCGCAGGTAGTCAAAACCGAACTCACTGTTGGTGCCGTAGGTAATGTCGCAACCGTAGTTTTTCTTCCGCTCGGCAGGGCTCATCCCTTGCTGAATCAAGCCCACCTCTAAGCCGAGGAATC
>CAZFWL010000343.1:0-4512 GCA_964522775.1 uncultured Halomicronema sp. | reverse complement strand
CATAAAACCCGCATCAAATCGCCATAGCGCGAATGCTGCGACCAAAATCGCCCCTGGGCCTCCAACGCAGGTTCGAGATTGTCGATGAGGATGCCGACTCGCTGCTCGCGGAGCTGTCGTTTGAGGCGATCAAGGGTGACGCCAAAGTCTTGTCCTGGCTCAATTTGGAAATCTTGCCGCAGCCATTCCTCAACCACCTGTTCCGCTGGCGTAATGTTCGTGGTTTCCTTCGCCATCAACAGCTCCAGGCTGACATCAAAGGAATGATGCTCCAGATATTGCTGGGCCAGCGTGGTTTTACCGATGCCTCCTTCGCCTTGTAGCACAATCGCCCGATGTCCTTGGCCAATGAGTTGATCTAAGTGAGCGATCGCTGCTTCGCGCCCGATAAAACTTTGGGTTTCCGCCGCCATTGGGGGAACTGGCAGCGGTTGGGTTAGTTTGACCTTGGCTTTTTGCACATAGCGTTCGAGCACAGCGAGGCTATTGCTTTTGGTGACCCGCTCATCTAACGCTTGCGACAGTGCTTGCCATAGCTGGGACGCGACATCTTTGACATGTCCCTCGGTGTAACGTAATCGTCGAGCAATTTCGCCGTAGGTCTGGCGCCGCCAAACTGCTGTCAAAATCTTGCGTTGAAGGTCGTTTAAATGCTTGCCAGTGGTGCGAAACACCAGCGCATCGGCCTGCTCTAACACTTTGTCTGCGCTCATCCTTTGCTTTCCTGCGCCTCAGCCTAAATCTAACCGATCAAAAACAGCGTTCAAGCCCACAAAGTCTGTCGGGCAAGCCAGTGTGCTTTAGACAGAAGCGTTGGCGCATCGATATTTTTAGCTGTTAACCAGCTGAAATCCCCTCCAGACAGAGCATTCAGTTTTCTTGTTTGCTGCCAAGCCGCTACCATTTGTGATGAGTCAAAGCGATGGCGGGAAACGTCGGAAATGGTATGAAGATTGTGAGCTTCAAGACGGTCTCTGCTGTGCGCTGATAAACGTCGTTGCGAACTCTGTGAAGCAACCAAGTATTGCTTTCTGAAGGTGGTGAAATGCTTTCCCGCAGAACGCTTTTGACAGCTCGAAAGGCCCCCGCAAAGCAACCCGCAGGTCTCTAGATTTGTCGAATTTATTGAAACCTACTAGCCATCAATGGTCGGTAGTCTTTTTTTAATAGCAATGGCACGCAGCAAAATACCTGAGCTTAGGCGATCGCTGCCGCTTTTAACTTTGTCGCTGCCGCCTTGAGTGGGGGCAACAGGGACAGGGGTACTTTTAGACCATTCAGAGACACACCGGACTTATTTTTGTCTTTGCTGGGGCCGTGGTAGTCGCTGCCGCCAGTGACGAGTAGGTCGTAGCGATCGCACAATTCCTCTAGCTTGCGCTCGTCGCTGGGGCTGTGGTTGGGGTGGTAAACCTCGACACCCATCAATCCGGCATCGACCAATTCGGGCAACACCGTGGCCACCGTACCGCCGCGAAATAGGTATGGATGCGCCCACACGGGCACCGCCCCACAGTCTCGCAAGAGTCGAATGCCATCGGTTGCGGGAAACGGGTCGTATTGCACATAGGCGGGGCCACCGTCGCCCAGCCATCGGGTGAACGCTTCTTGGGCATGGTTAACGTAGCCCGCTTGCACCAGGGCTTGTGCCACATGGGGGCGGCCGGGAGCCATGCCGCCCGACATCTCTGGCAAAGTGATCGGAAAGCCCAAGTCCGCCAGTTTGTCAGCCATGGCATGGGCTCGTTGCTTGCGGCCCGCAATGCGGTCTTGCAGGGGAGCTTCTAGCTTGGCGAAATCAGGATAGAAGCCCAAAATGTGCAGCGATCGCTCCCGGTGTACAGTGCTCAATTCCACGCCGGGAATAATTTCTAGCTGATTGCCTGCAGCGGCGATCGCTCGTTCGCAGCCCGCCAGGGTGTCATGGTCGGTAATCGCCATCGCTTTGACTCCAGCCGCGATCGCCGCCTGCACCAGCGCTTCTGGGGTGAGCGTGCCGTCGGAGCAGGTCGTGTGGCAATGCAACTCCAGCATGATTATTCCGCTCCCAGTTGACTAAATACCTCGTCCACAATGGCCTTAGCTTTATTATCTAGCACTAGCCAATCCACATCATTCAGTTCGTGGTCAATGACGGCATCGTCAATCTGTACAGGGCCGTCTGCGACGGGATAAGCCTGAAAACAGACGCAATAACAAAGATGCCAAACATCGACCACGCTCGCTTGATCATCCTTACTTAGGTGCAGTTCATAACCTGGAAACGGCTGGGGCAGTTGAGTGAGTTTAGCCCGGATGGTATCCGCTGTTTCCGGTGTCGCCTGACTTAGCTGTGATTGCAATTCCTTAAACCGTTGCATTGTCGTTTCCGCCGTACCTTCGGGCCAGATTTGGGTTTCTTGATAGGTGCCGCGCCAATCGGAGTCCTCCAACCGCTTGCGAATGTTGTCGATGATGCGAATGAGGGCCGGCTGCATGAGCTGATCGGCGATCTGTCGCGCTTGGGGAGTCTCGAACTTGAGCATCAGGTTCAAAAGGATGGACTGTCTTCAGCTTATCGATAAAGCTGCCAGCCCCGTGACCATTACGGATTTGATTAATCACCATTTACGGATTTGATTAATCATTGTGAAAAAGGGTGCGGTCATTGAGTTGGGCCTGGAGACTATGCAGCAGCGGCAATTGTGCCTTGAGCAAGTATTGCTGGGCGCGATCGACCGTAAACCAGTCGGCCCGATCAACTTCCGGGAACACTTGCAGATTGCCGGACTTAGGAGGCCATTCCATCGTGAAGGTGTTGCTGCGCACTTGAGTCGGATCACAGTCACCTTCAAAGGCCCAGGCTTTCACCCGCTTGCTAGACTGACGAATCTCGGGTAATTCCACAAAGGGCGGTTGAGGCGTCAGGCCCGTTTCTTCGGTAAACTCGCGACAGGCCGTGTCAAACAAATCTTCGTCTCCCTCCACCAATCCTTTAGGAATCGTCCAGACGCCCGCGTCACGCTTTTTCCAGAACGGGCCACCGGGATGTACCAATAACACTTCCAGCTCGACAGGACGACGATACATGAGTAGCCCAGCACTTTGTTTGACCATAGCAATCGACTTGGCGACAACGCCGGGAAATTCATCATCGGGCCGGGGCGAGATCGCGACCAGGGGCAAAATAGTAAAGGGCGCTGCTTGCTGCCCGCTCACCCCTGCTTCGTTGACCCAGCTCATCGCGGGAAGCTAATGCCATGACCACTCTGCCCCAAAAAGCCATTGAGAACCTGGCATGGGTGTTTCCCGATGCAGTGTTTTACAAACCAACCCAAGCGCCTTTAGTGGCCTTGACTATTGATGACGTGCCAATTCCAGGAGAATCAGCACCCTGCTCAACTCGCTGGATTTTGGATGTGATCGCAGAACACAACCAGAGTGTATCGGATCCGGCTGAGAACGTTCGTGCCACATTTTTCATTATTGGCACCCATCTGAATCGGGATTATGAGCTGCTGCCGGATATGGTGGCCCAGGGGCATGAACTCGCGAACCATGGCCTGGTCGATACCTGGCCCGCGTTGCAGTCGCGACCAACGTTCGAGGAGCATTTTCAGCACACCCACGATCGCTTAATTGAACAAGTACCCGACTCGCCGATTTGCTGGTATCGCCCGGGTCGAGCGTTCTACACGCCCCACATGCATCAAATCATTCGCCAGGCCCCCGGCTACGAACCGTACTTTGCCCTCGCATCGATGCTCCCGCTCGATACCCTGACCGCCACCGCCGACCCCAAATTTACTGCTGGGTATGTGGCGCAGCATGTGTTTCCCGGTGCGATTTTGTTATTGCACGGCGGCTCGGTAGAACGATCAAAAAATACGGCCCAAGCGCTGCGGCTGATTTTGCCCCGGTTGCGATCGCAGGGCTATCGGGTCACCACCCTTAGCGACCTCTGGCACACCGTTGAGGGTTAAATCTAATCTGGTTTGGGAACTCCTGGAGATCTATCAAGCCGCGTCAAACGGCTGCTGGATGCGCTTCAGCAATTGATGAAACGGTTCCCAGTCGTTTTCGGCAACAATGGGTTCCCAAATTGCCTCAATCTGCGGGCGCAGCAACACCGTTTGCGGATTGGTTTGACGAAGGCGCTGCGACATTTGCGCCAAAGCTTCTGCAGACTGGGTGCGCAAAGCTTGTTGATAATGCTGCCGCCATTGCTCCAGCAACGTTTGAGCGCCCGCGTCCGACGCTTGCATGGTTGTGGCGAAAATGGGGGCGTCGTCATTCACCCAGTCGGGAGAAAACTGCTCTGCCAAGGCCCGGAAAAAGTCGTGGTAGCCGACCGCAACCGAGTTGAGTAAGTCCAACGTTTGATTAATCAGGTCGGTGGCCAGGGGCTCCTCCAGTGATTCAAATCCCAGTTTGTGTAACATGCGCTGCGAGTAGTAATGCCAGTACCGATCTTCAAAGGGCTCTAGTGCCGTTTCCGTCTCTGCTTGGGGCATGATTCGTTGCAGGGGCTTT
>CAZFWL010000342.1:0-4514 GCA_964522775.1 uncultured Halomicronema sp. | reverse complement strand
ATTCTGATCAGCATTTTTCAGAAACAAAAGCTGCGGGTGAGTGCGGTGGCCAATGGGTCTTTAGCGGGTTTAGTGGCAATTACGGCCAACTGTCATGCGGTGACAACCCATAACGCCATTTTGATTGGGGCGATCGGCAGCTTATGCATGTTGTTTGCTGAAGCTCAACTACAGCGCTACCAGATTGACGATGTGGTGGGGGCCATTCCGGTGCACTTAGCCGCCGGTATCTGGGGCACTTTGGCGGTAGCGCTGTTTGGCGATTTGACCGTACTCAACACGGGGTTAAGTCGGACGGCCCAATTTGGGGTGCAACTTGCAGGCGTCATGACGGCCAGTGCTTGGGCATTTGGCATTACTTTTTTTCTCCTGTGGCTAACGAATCGTCGCTGGCCGCTGCGGGTGAGCCATCGCGATGAGCACATTGGCCTGAATGTGGCCGAACATGGTGCGGCGAGCGATTTGGTCGATTTTTTTACGGTGATGCGGCGACAGGAACGCACCGGTGACTTGCGACTACGGGCACCGGTGGAACCGTTTACGCCAGTGGGACAAATTGCGGCTCGCTACAATCGCGTCATTGGCAGTTTGGAGCAGGCTTTGGCCCGCACGGACGCCATTGTGGAGAGCGCGATCGAAGTGATTCTGACGGTGTCACGGCGAGATTTACGGATTCAGTCGGTGAATCCGGCTGTGCGCAAAATGTTTGGCCTGGCAGAAGGTCAATTACAGGGAATGCCCCTCGACACATTGCTGAGCTTACCGTCTCAACCGTCTCAAATGATGACGGTGCCAAACGGTGATAGCCCGGCCAATCAGGCGTTCCCTGCGGGGTTGGCGCTGGCGCAACTGGTGCAAACAGCCAGCGAGGACGGAACCCCTTACGAGCTATTAGGTCGTCGTCGGAGTGGGGGTGAGTTTCCGGCCGAGGTGACAGTGGCGGCGCTTAAAAGTCAGCCGGAAGACAGCTATACGCTGATTATTCGGGATATTACCCTACGCAAACAGGCCGAGACCGCGATTCAACGGGCTGAGGCCAAGGACTTAGAAGCTCGGCGACTGGAGAAGACGCTCGCTGAGTTGCAGGAAGCACAGCTACAGCTCGTGCATAGTGAAAAGATGTCGAGTCTGGGGCAACTGGTGGCAGGGGTAGCCCACGAGATCAACAATCCGGTGAGCTTTATTCACGGCAATCTGACCTATGTGGATGAATACATAGAAGACCTCTTGAAGCTCATTAACTTGTACTTATCAGATCCGGATATCCAGGCGTCGGAGGTAATCCAACAGCAAGCTAAGGCGATGGATATTCAATATTTGGCTGCAGATTTGCCCAAAATTTTGCAGTCGATGCGCGGTGGGACGGAGCGGATTACAGAAATTGTGCGATCGCTGAAGGACTTTTCTCACCAGGGTGGCGCCCAGCGCAAGCGAGTGGATCTGCATCAAGGGCTCGACAGCACGCTGACCATTCTTGGCAACAAGTTAAAGGCGCGGGGCGATCGCCCAGAAATCGAAATCATTCGAGAATATGGTGACTTGCCACTGGTGGACTGCTTTCCGGGGCAGCTAAATCAGGTCTTTATGAACCTGTTGACGAATGCAATCGATGCGCTGGATGAAAAATGGGCAGCGCAGCATGCGGAAGCAACGGCCTCGACTTCTCAGTGGCTGCCCAAAATCATTTTGCGGACAGAGTCGGTGGCGGGCGATCGCATCCACCTGCACTTTACCGACAATGGAATCGGCATTCCCGAGCATATAAAGCGTCGCATGATGGATCCGTTTTTTACCACCAAGCCGGTGGGCAAGGGCACTGGACTGGGCATGGCTATTAGCTACCAAATCATCGTTGAGCGTCACCATGGCGAGCTCAGCTGCCTTTCGACGCCGGGGCACGGCACCCGCTTTTTGATCGATTTACCCTCAGAGTCATCGATAACATCTGCGACTTAAAGGGGCTTACGGCACCAAGATCAACTTGCCCAGATGGTGGCCTCGTTCCATCGTGGCATGGGCCTGTTGAACATCTCGGAGGGAGAAGGTTTGGGCGACTGGCAATGTGTAGGTGCCATCAGCGACTCGGTCCAACACATGGCGATAAGCACCTTGTTCGGAGCCGCTAGTAGCAATCTCATTCAGTAGCCAACCGCGCATCGAAGCCATCTTCCGGATCAACGGCGTGACATCGACGGTGTCGGGGGTGCCTAGCAGCCCATAAACCCATAAAGTGCCTTGGGGCGCGAGGAGACGAATTTCTTGATTCAAAAACTCTCCTGCGGCAACCGGGTCAAAAATGATGTCGAAGCCTTTGCCTTCGGTCAGCTTCTTGGCTTCGCGCCACCAGTTCGCGGCTTCAGTGACAACGATATGGTCAAAGCGAGCCTCGGGCAGGGCCGCAAGCCGCTCTACTTTTTCCGGGCGGGTGGTGGTACCGATCGCGATGCCCCCGTAATATTTCACCACCTGGGATGCGGCGATCGCTACACTGCTGCTCGCAGCGGGAATCAGGACGCGATCGCCCGGTTGAATATTTTGTTTCCAAACGAGGCAGCCCCACGCCGTCAAAAACGGTAGCCATAAGGCTCCCAGCAACTCATCCGGGACTGCCACCGGAGCCAGCACGGTTTTGCTAGCGGCCACGACGAAATGCGATTGATAGGTGCCTTGCCCCAGCCCCCGACTGGTCGGAGCATCGAGCGCAAGCACCACGCGCTGCCCCACAGTTCTTTGCTGCTCGACGTTCGGGATATCGCTGACGCCCTCGCCTACCGCCTCAATGATGCCGCCGCCTTCTAACCCCGGGATAAAGGGTGGATTGCCCGAAACCAGGCGATATTCCCCGCGACGGGCCATGAGTTCAGCATGATTCATGCCAATGCTGGTAAGGCGCACGACGACTTCGCCTGGTGCCGGTATGGGCGTCGGACCCTCTTCAATCACCAGTTGGTCAATGTCGCCAAAGCCCTTAACGACCGCTCGATACATGCTAAATCCCTCGTTGGTCTGCCTTGATTTTGCCTGATGCTCACGACAACGGAGGGTTAAGGGCTGTAAACAATTTCTACGCCGTGAAATATGGGCTGGCGACTTGGTTAGAAGTTCATCGGTAAGGAGATACGAGGGGCCGCAATCGTGAAGTTCTGTTCACAATTCCTTCAGGTTGGGCCAGGTTTTCTTCAAGCCTGCGTGAAATGCATCAGAAAAAACACGTATTTGCTGCGTAGAAACCTATAGTTTTAATTAACAAGGGTGTGCCGTGACCGCGTAACTACTGAAAGCAGCATCGCAGTCGTCCAAACGTAACCAGTCTGATGACCGCAACATTGGCAGATGAATGCTCATGCCAATGTCGTCTACCAATGTCAAATCTCTTCGGGTCAGGCTATGCGTTCTTTAGTTGAGCCTCCATCCATGACTTTGTGTCTACGAAACAGCCACTACCGCTTTATTTATTCGTTTGCCTCAGGTCATCAGTTAGTCGGTACGCTAATTGGTGACAGCTACGGTACTCAGCCTGACTATGTCTTTAATGTGCGATCGCTGCGGGCAATCGGGTTAACCCCCCAGGGCACGCTGATGATGAGTTTTGACGAAGTCTTTGGACAATTTACCCGCGCTACAACAGAGGTGATTTTGTCCGGCTCGCATTCTCAGAAAAGCTCCTTTTTTAGCCTTGACTCTCGCAACGGTGAAGTCTGTATCTACGATGCAGCAACGAATCAATGGATTACGAGTAACTGGCAACCCGATCGCTGGAAAGTCGAAGAGTTGCCGCTGCTGCCCTCGATGATGCCTCAGCCACAACGCCCCAAGGTCCTGGCATCGATTTGGAGTCGGCGGGCCATGATTGCCTAAGTCGGCAAACTGCCTCACTGCCAAGGTCCGAAGATAGGCTTTAAGTTTGACCTGGTGGCGAGTGGCTAGCGCTTATAGAACACAGCCACAGCGAGCGGCCAGCGCATAACGGCGCAACTCAGGACGCAAGTTGGGATGCTGTTGTAGCCATTGTTCAATAGTTTGCTGAATGGTCGCCGGGGCGATGTCTCGCCAATGGCCGAAGCCGTGGAGGGCGGCTTCTTGGCAGGCGATGGCAGGAAGATGCAAAATCGCCGTAGCCAGCTTGCATAAATAACCTCCAAATTGATTCACAAGATGATTGGACATGGTGAAAACAAGCTACCTAAAATCGAGGCGATCACCAGTTCGACAATGTGTCCTGCATTAACCGCATCTGCAACTAAATCCAGCACAGTAGCGGAGGCCCCAAAGGCCGTCAAGGCTCCGAGTACCTTGCTAGAGAGTCGCTAAAATCGCAAGGTCAGGTTACTCAAAGGCATCGGAGTTGCACTGAAGAGACCGGCCCCTGAAGCTTGCATGACGAGGGCTAACATGCTGGGATCTATCTGGTTGGGATTTGCTGAGTAAACCGAATACAGACTAAGCCTGGGTAACTCGAAGGGGTTAACCCTGCGATGGGGTACGGCAAGCAGTGCGGGTGCCCCCTTCGGCTC
>CAZFWL010000341.1:0-4517 GCA_964522775.1 uncultured Halomicronema sp. | reverse complement strand
CATCGACGATGTGACCGGCACTTTGCCGCCCTATGATCAATTCATTGTGCTCGGCCCAGAGTCCCCCCAACTCATCGTCGATGAAATTGAGAAAGCGACCGGTTTAGGGGCGGCGATCGTGGATGTGAACGATCTCAAAGCAGTCAAAATTGTTGCCGCCAGTCCCCGCGTCAACCGCGCCGTGGTAACCCAAGCTCTCATTGACAACCCAGCGGGCAACGCCGATGAGCAAACCCCTTTAGTCTTGGTGCGTCCCCAAGAGCGCGCTACCTAACCTGTCTCAGACACTCAACCTCAGGCTTTTGCTATTGAGTGGTACTGGGCGCTGGGAATGAGCACGTTATGATAAAGGCAATCGAGGGCAAATGTGCTCCCCATGCTGTTTCTCATGATTAGTCATGTCTACTCCAGATTTGCAAACATCTGAATTGCAACTGCGTCCTTTGTATCCACGGGACATTGACGCTTTGGAGCATTGGAACGGTGCCGTAACAATCATTCCTGAGCCTGACTCTGGTCTCTGGGGCGCAGCCAATACTCAAAGTTTGGTTCAGCACCCGCTTGCCGCTTGGTGGCAACGGCTCACCACTTTAGCGCTACCGAATCAACCTCGTTGGTCAGGTTTTGTCGCCGCCCTCGATGACAACTTGTGCGGCATGATCGAGGTCTCACCGTTCAACCGTACTCGCAGTACTTGGCAAGTGAATCGCCTGGCGATTCACCCTGATGGAGTGCCACCAAGCACTGAAAGTCCTTTAGATAGCGTTGGTTCACAGCTATTACGACACTGTTTTGAGACCGTCTGGGAAGCCCGCATGTGGCTGGCAGAAGTTGATATTGAGCAAAAAGCCGCCTTAGCCCTCTATCGGCAAAATGGTTTCCAGCCGTTGGCTCAGGTAACGTATTGGGAAATTAGTCCCGATGTTTTGGTCGAACAGGCAAAACAAGAACCCGACCTGCCAAACTTGATGGCAGTTAGCAATGCTGATGCGCAGCTCCTGTATCAACTAGACACTGCTGCAATGCCGCCTTTAGTGCGCCAGGTCTTTGATCAGCAAATTCAGGATTTCAAAGTTGAGCCAGCAAAATCGATGGCCAACACTGCACGACAGTGGATGCACCGGG
The DNA here is from genome assembly GCA_964522775.1 of uncultured Halomicronema sp. GTDB lineage: Bacteria > Cyanobacteriota > Cyanobacteriia > Phormidesmidales > Phormidesmidaceae > Halomicronema. The sequence goes on along the minus strand of CAZFWL010000341.1, from coordinate 3,392 downwards.
AAAATCGCATCCAGGCGTATGTATTTGAACCGCAGCGCAAAGCTGCGATTGGCCGCTTTGACCTGGTCGCCTGCCGGGGTAAGCATCGTTATCACTCGGCGGAATTGACTGTGCATCCGGCCTATACCTGGCTATATCCTGAACTGCTGAGTCATATGGCGGGGTTGCTGCAAAGCTATCCAGCCATGCCATTACGGGTAACCTCTCGCGATTACCAACCGGAGCGGGAAGAATTTTTGCTAAAAATACAGGCCAACCCAGTAGATCGCACGCTGATGCTGTCGCGCTCGGTGTGGCATAAGGTGAGGGAAGCGAAACCGGCAGCTTTAGAGGGCCTGCAATTACCAGAAGTTTTAGCGGGACTGCAACCGGCGGGTAAACCGATTCCCGGCCGGATGTCCTGGCAGTGTGAGCCAGATGATTCGCCGCGATCGCCTAAGTCCCCCTCTCCCCAACGGCCAGAAAGCAAAGACTTAGGGCACTCCAATCCAGATAACTTATCGGGACAATCAAGCTAACCGGTTACACATCGGCTGGGTGATATTGAGCGGTAATCTTTTGGGTCATCAGCAACGTGACCTACAATTTTTGATGAGTGCCTTCATCGCCAGTCATCCATGCCCAAACCATATATTTCAGCCCTCGCTCTGGATATTGGCCGCCGCCGCATTGACGTAGCCGGGTGCGATCGCTTAGGGATGTTAGTGACTGAATTGCCCACCGTGCAAAATCGCTCATTCCGGACAGTGGTGGATGAACTTCAGGAGATCGCTCAAGCGCGCCAGGTCAACGTTCTAGTAGTCGGGCTGCCTTACACGATGAACGGTGAGCTGGGCAAACAAGCTGAGTGGGTCAAAACTTTTGCCGAAAAGCTATCGTCAATTTTACAAATACCCGTAGAGTATGTAGATGAGCGGTTGACTTCTTTTCAGGCAGAGCAAATGTTGCAAGCCGAAGGAGTAACTCTGTCTCGCCACAACAAAGGACTGATTGACCAAAAAGCGGCCGCAATTATCTTGCAGCAATGGCTCGATCAGCGCGATCGTGCTTCGACAGTCCCCCCATCGCCTTAACCTACTCAGTCCGTCGCAGGAGCCCCCGAAATGACCTTTTCGGATTCAGATTTTGTTCAAGACCGTCCTACCGTTGCCGTGAAAGATGAGGCTGGTCGGGTACTCATGTGTCAGGTCGAGCAGACCTTTGAAATTGGACAACAGCAGTATGCTCTGTTGTTACCGCTGGATACGCCGGTCGAAGTTTTTGCTTGGGAACCTGACGAAGAAGACGAAGACACCGACACGCTTGTCGATGTCGAAGAAAGTGATATTGAAGTGCTGTTGCCCACTGCCCGAGCTGTTTTAGCAGAGCATGATCTAATTTTGCAACGGAGCGCTGTGACCCTCAGTGTCTCAGGCGAACTCCCTGCCCCCCAAGAAGAAGACTGTTTCACGTTAGACATTGGGGACATCGATGAAGATGGCGAACCTGATACGGAAGAATTTCAAACCCTGGCGACGTTTTTCCATGACGAAGTGGAATATATCATCTGCACACCATTGGATCCGCTTTTAATATTCGCCGAGATGTCAGCCCAAGGGGATGCGCGGATGATTCCCCCCCAGGAATTTGAACGATTGCGGCCGGAAATTGAATCCAGCATTTTTGATGTACTGGAATAAACCTGTTTCAAAGCCGAGGAAGCTTGGCTGAATCACAAACACGCTGCTTGCCAGGGCAGAGAAACCATTCTTCACGGTTGGCTTAGACATGCAGTAAGGACAATCGAGCCTTGATTTGACCACTGGCCAGTAGAGGTAAATTGGGCGAGCCGTTATGGCGCTCACCTTGACTCAAAAACAGTACATCCGACTTTTGAGCAGACTTTCTTTCACCCATGGCGATCGCCTATAAAAAATCCCCTAGCCTTTATGACCAGGGGAATCGGTTGTCTGATTGTTGAACAGCAAAGGGAGAAGTTGCTCGAGTTAAGGCACTATAGAGATCGCCGCGATAGGTTCATTCTTTACGGCAGCAATAGAGCTGAACGGAGGGCGACGCTCCAGCCCTCTCCGTTCAGCTCATCCAAGGAATTCAAATAACGCACCAGCTTGGGAGTGGATTGTAGACCACTATGCCACCGCGTCTTTTTCCAGGTTTTCCTGACGGAGCTCATCAAAATCGATAGCATCTTTATCTAAGTTCTCGCGGCGGAGCTCATCAAAGTCGATACCCTTGGCGAGGACTTCGTAAACGGAATCCTTGTCTAGATTTTCCCGGCGCAATTCGTCAAAGTCGACGGCATCTTTATCCAGATTCTCTTGACGCAGTTCACCAAAGTCGATAGCCGCCAAGATGCTGATGGCATCTTTCTCCAGGTTTTCCTGACGGAGCTCATCAAAATCGATGGCATCTTTATCTAAGTTCTCGCGGCGAAGCTCATCAAAGTCGATGCCTTTAGCGAGGACTTCGTAAACGGAATCCTTGTCTAGGTTTTCCCGGCGCAATTCGTCAAAGTCGACGGCATCTTTGTCCAGATTCTCTTGACGCAACTCATCGAAGTCGATGCCTTTGGTCTGAATTTCGTAAACCGCATCTTTCTCCAGGTTTTCCTGACGCAGTTCGTCAAAGTCGACGGCATCTTTATCCAAGTTCTCTTGGCGCAGTTCGTCAAAGTCAGGTGCCGCATAGCTCGTGGGCGCAATGGCGATAGAAATAGCGGTCAGAGCAGTGAGGGCTAATGCAATCCGTTTCATGGTTTAAACTCCTGTGTCGCTTGAGCGACTGATTCATCTTGATTCCTATAGTCGAGGACCTCCCTGAGCCGCCTCTGATGGAGAAATAAGTGACACTTAATCCCTTCCTGAGAAAGCTGAGGAGTCATTTCAGCCAAAGCTCAGACGTTCTGAACTCTTGGCTTTGAGCACACTTTAGAAATCAATCGAGAATCGCTAGAGAAGCAATGAGGAAGAAGTTGAGAAGTGACCGCAGTCGCCACACAAAGCCCCGAGGCAAGGAATCAGGGACATAGATGGCTGGACAGGGAGTCGCATTGAAACTGATATGGACTCCGTAGAACGTTGGCAGCAGCCATAGCTTCAACGCTGACAAAACCCACACGTTTGGCATAGTTCTGACTATGAACCAACAGGCGAAAGCGTGGGAGCGGCTTCATCCTGAGGGTATTTACAACACCGGCAGTAGATGACGACTCCCCGTCTCACGAATATTCATTCATCCAAAGGATTGGAGCACGATCGAGTCGCTATCCTAAGAGCTGCGAGTCAATTGTTGGCGATCGCTCCCATCTCCACGAAGTCTCCCTATGGCTGACCGTTCATCATCCCTCTTTTCTAACAGTGACAGCTATCTCACCCTGCTCGAAGGCTTAAAGC
>CAZFWL010000340.1:0-4525 GCA_964522775.1 uncultured Halomicronema sp. | reverse complement strand
GAGGTTTTGACCACGTTTTCCAAAGTGGCTCCCCCAGCGGTAAGAATCGCTTTTAGGTTAGCGATCGCCTGCTCAGTTTGCACCACAATATCGTCGCCACCAACTAATGCTCCCGTTTGCGGATCGAGGGGAATCTGGCCCGAGACAAACAGCATTGAGCCCGTCGCCGCGATTGCCTGATTGTAAGGGCCGACGGGGGCCGGTGCCTGATCAGTTTGGACGATTTTCCGTTCCATACATTTCCCCTTTCAGTTGCATAACGGCAACCATTATCGCAGGGAAAATGCCAATGCAAAATGCGAGGTTGATTATGGGCGAGGGCGGACACCGTAGTGGCGATATTGCCAGTAGTCTTGCAGGATGCGATCGTGATCAAAACAGAGGTTAGTCGGCACTTCCCACGGAGCAAAAAGGGCGATGTCTTTGGCGTCATCGTCGGCGACGGGAGTGCCAGTCGCATAGGCGAGAAAGACAATGCTCAGAGTATGTTTGCGCGGGTCACGACGGGGATCAGAATAGACGTAAAACTGTTCGATGAGCGTGATGTCAAGCTGGGTTTCTTCCTGCGCTTCACGAATAGCCGCTGTTTCAACCAGTTCGCCATAGTCTACAAAGCCACCGGGAATGGCCCACCCGTAGGGTTCGTTGCGACGCTCAATCAACACAATCGGACGATGGGGGCGATCGCGCATCTCAATAATGATGTCTACGGTTGGAGCAGGATTACGGTAGGTCACAGAAAGCCAGGCATCAGTAACATCAACGGTTTTACTACCATAGGAGATTTTGGTCAGGAGACTGACAGTCAATTGAAGCTGGCTCCCGGATAGCTGGCCTCCGCTCGCACCCACAAAACTCTATCGGAAGTCACGTTATTCGCCATAAGTGCCGTGCTAGAGTCAGTTGGACGTTACCGAGGAAACGATGCCTTTTCAACGAGCGAGCGGCATTTTGTTACATCCCACTTCGTTTCCGGGTCGGTTTGGGATGGGCGACCTGGGTCCGGTTGCGTACGAGTTCGTCGACTTTTTAGCGGATACTGGTCAGCAGCTGTGGCAGGTATTACCGCTGGGACCAACGGGGCACGGTAACTCGCCCTACATGTCTTATTCCGCGATGGCGGGCAATCACTTGTTGATTAGTCTGGAAAAACTCCGCGATCGCGGCTTATTAGAGCCATCCGATTTAGACAATTTCCCCCACTTCCCTGAAGATGAAGTGGATTTTGGGAGTGTCATTCCCACTAAAGTTCAACTGTTAGAAAAGGCCGCCGCTGCTTTTCAGGCGATCGCGGATGACGAAACTCGAGCAGAGTACGATGCCTTTTGCCAAGACTGTGCCTTTTGGCTAGACGATTATGCCTTCTTTATGGCTCTGAAGCAGTCTCACGGCGGGGCGAGCTGGCACCAGTGGGAAGCCGGTTTAGCCCGGCGCGATGCTGCCACCATGGCGACCTGGCACGCCAAGCTGGAGACCCCGATTGCTCAGCACAAGTTTTTCCAGTTTGAATTTGCCCGACAGTGGCACGCTCTCAAAGCCTATGCCAATGAGCGGCATATTCAAATCGTGGGCGATATGCCCATTTACGTCGCCCATGACAGCGTCGATGTGTGGGCCTTTCCTCACAACTTCATGATTGATGAGAAGACCCTAGAGCCGTCGGAAATGGCCGGAGTGCCGCCGGACTATTTCAGTGAAACGGGACAGCTATGGGGCAACCCAACTTACAACTGGGAAGAAATTCAAAAGCGCGGCTTTCGCTGGTGGCTACAGCGGGTCAAGTCGCTGCTGGACTATGTTGACCTGACACGCATTGATCACTTTCGCGGGTTCGAAGCCTATTGGGCGGTTCCCGAGGGCGAAAAGACAGCCCTGAATGGTGAATGGGTAGAAGCCCCAGGCGAAGCTTTTTTCAACGCGGTCAAAGCAGAATTTGGCAGTCTGCCCATTTTGGCTGAAGATTTGGGCGTCATTACGCCAGAGGTGGAAGCACTGCGGGATCAGTTCGATTTTCCAGGCATGAAGATCTTGCAGTTTGCCTTTGGCAGCGACCAGAACAACCCTTACCTGCCGTTCAACTATGTGCGGAATTGCCTGGTCTATACCGGCACCCACGATAACGACACCACAGTGGGTTGGTTTGAGAAGGCATCAGAATATGAACGCGATCGCGTCCTCCGCTATTTGGGCGGCCTGCATGCTGACGGCATTCACTGGAGCTTGATTCGGTTAGCGCTGAGTTCCATTGCTAATCAGGCCATTATTCCCCTTCAGGATGTTCTTGGACTAGGCAGTTTTGCGCGGATGAATTCTCCGGGTAAGCCCGACGGCAACTGGGCTTGGCGCTATCGTACCGAAATGTTGACCGGGGAGCTACGCGATCGCCTGCGAGAGCTAACTCGTTTGTACAGTCGTGCGCCCGTTCACTGGTATTAGCCCGCACACGCTTGATGAATAGCTGCAGCGAAGCTTGGCGACTTTTCGTGACAGGTTAGATTTACTCTTCTTCTGGTGAATCGTTACCGAAAACGACCTTTTCTAAATAGCTGGTATCCACCAGAAAAGCGCCCTGCTCAAATTTGACGGTCCAGTAACTGCCGGGCTTTTGCTCCAAAATTACACCTTGCTCCCCAACGGGCACCGTATCTCCGGGGCGCAGCATGGGCATGGTGTCCGCAGTCTTAATGTAGGGCGGAGCGGTTGCTAGATAAACGCGATCGCCAATAATAAACGGGCTAGTCATAGAAATCATGAATGTTGAACAGAGACACGGACCTGATCGACTGACAAACCTTTAAGACATCAGCGTTCAAATCCTTGCTATGAAAGCAGTTTAGCTGTGGTGGGACAGCAAACCAACAGGGATCGGGCTTTAGGCTCTGGAAATACTGGTATGCAATGATTTTAGTCACTCAAGCAGCAACTTTTGTCAGTCGATCAAGATGTCTACATAGACTTAGTCGCTATTCAATCAGGGCATTCGGTAACCGGCTCCATTCATTCCAAGAACCGTCATAGTTTTGGACATTAGGGTAGCCCAATAGATACTTCAACACATACCAGGTAAAGCCTGAACGTGCTCCAACCGCACAGTAGGGAATGACTCTTTTGTCTTGGGTGATGCCCTGTTGCGTGTAAAGACGATGCAGCGCTTCTGCTGACTTGAAGGTTCCGTCTTCGTTGAGGGCAAGGGTATGCTCAAGGTGCACAGCGCTTGGGATATGACCTGCTCGTTCGTTCCCCTCGGGCGGCTTTTCCATGAAAATTTCACCCCTATATTCCGCTGAGGTCCGCACGTCGAGAATAACCGTGTCTGCCTGGTCAAGCAGATCCTGGACTTCTGCGATGAGGATGCGGTAGTCGCGATCGCGAGCAGGTGTCACATCTGGGGCTGCATAGGGGACCGACTCAAAACGCGATAGCGCTGAAATCACCGGACGATCCTCCGCCATCCATTTCTGATGGCCGCCATTGAGCACATACACCTTGTCATGCCCAAAGCGTTTTAGCAGCCAGAAGAGGCTTGCTCCCGCCGCTGCATTGCGGCCGTAAGGAATCACGGTGGTCTCAGGTGAAATCCCAGACTTTGAGAGCAGCGCTGAGAACATTTCAGCGTCTAGGTTCATACTCAGATTCGGGGTCATCAAATCTGAGGGGATGCTCCAGAAAACGGCTCCTGGGATGTGGGCGTTCTCGCAGTCTTCTGGGCTCATGCCGACTTCAATGATGCGTACAGCAGGATCGTTTAGATGCGTTGCCAACCATTGAGTCTCGATTAAGCTATCTGGGCGACTATAGTCAGTCATTCGCCTTCTCCCCAAACGTCGTCCGAATGCCCCCTGACAAATTTCATCGCTCGATGAACCAGGGTTGTTGATGTGGTAAACAAGGTGAATCCGGTGAGCGGATGCAGAACACCTAGGGGTAAGGGCTGCTGAACATGTGCTGTCACGAACTGCAACAGCAGCAGAATCACGATCGCGTTCGTTAACGCTTGTATCCTTTTTGGGAAAGGCGTGATCAACGTCCCAACAAAGAGCAGCACCGCCAGTCCGCCATAGCCGCGCACCAGCCAGACATGGATCTGCCACCAGCTTGCATCAGAAAAGACAGCGAGGCCCACGGTGAGAAGCTGGGCAACCAGGCAAAGGTTGAAGAGAATCGCAATCGCTAAGAAGCCGACTTGAAGCCAGCTTTTTCTAGCTTCTGCCTCGATGGCTAATTGTTCAGCAGGCAACAATTGTTCAGCGGGGTGATGCGTCGTCATAGCGTTGCCCCCATTGTCTGAGCCATGTACTGCATTGACTTTTCGATCAGCTCCGGTCCAGCTTTTTCCGGCGAGCCGACATCGTAAGGCGGCGCTGGATCGTATTCCATCAAAAGCTGACTGATTTTGGCAATCTCTTCGCCGTAGAGCGTTTCAGCAACCGTCAAGCCAAAATCAATCCCGGCAGTGACACCACCGCCCGTCATCCGATTGCGATCGACGACCACGCGCTCCGTGTCGACTTCAACGCCCCACTTA
>CAZFWL010000339.1:0-4527 GCA_964522775.1 uncultured Halomicronema sp. | reverse complement strand
ATCGGGTTGAGCCGCCTCTGCAGAACTTACTGATGACTTGCCGCGACCCTTGGCGGGAGACTTGCGGCGGCCAGTGTCAGCATTCCCTTCATCTTTCTTCGTCCGGGGCAGCGCTTTCTCAATCTTAAGCGTACTTTCTTGAAGGGTAAAATCGCTGAACTTGCTCACTAAAGCATCAGCTTGCTCATCAGTTTTAACCGTTACAAATCCAAAACCGCGACATTTGCCGGTTTTGCGATCAGTGACTAGCTTTACTGAGACAATCTCTTCGGTATGCTCGGCAAATACAGCTTCTAATTGTTCAAGCTCAATTTCCTTTGGCAGATTACCAACATAGACTCTCACAGACATTACGGATACCTCTTTTTCAACACACTATTTTCAATTGCCAAGTCAAATACAAATAATGCTTAAACAGCAGAGTTTGACTCAGTTAAAGAACAGCATTTTTATGAACGGCTAGCCCGGATAAAATTAAAATTTTGAAAAAATCTAATGGCATAGATCCAAGGCTATGAAAGTCGTTAAATCGGCAACAAAGAACTGCCGAAAAGCTTTTTGCTGATCTTGAAACCCCCACACAGCCTGAAGTAGGCGATCAAATTTTGGATATACTTCCGAAGCCTGCGCATCCAATTGTCTGACATATGAGAGCCATCAATTAACTTAACATGCACAGCTAGCACCCGCAGAAACAATCTCCAAGATTTGCCCATAAATTTGAGTAATAAAAACCAGCTACCTGAATAAAGCAGCTGGTATATCTTGCTGTGTTGAGAGTAGGAGAACCCATACCTAGCCCCCTAGCGGGTAGAGTGACTTGACTGTACTTGCATTGGTCAGCCACGGTTAGGTGCACTGGAACTCTGTTAAGAAAGGTAACACTTTGTTGAGGAGCCTGCAACATTGTTGGCGGTTTCTTTGAGTTGACTTACCCTCGCACCAAAATGAATAGGCCGAACGCGCAGCAGCAAAGGCTGAGTGCTACTGACCACAGTGGATGATTGGCCTTAATGGCTAGTTTGCTATTGCTGAAAAACGCTTCAACGTCCATCCAGGCGATTGCGCCACGGCGATACCAACCTTGGATTTCCAGTTGTCTACCCACCCAGTGGCTGGCATGGCGGGGATGCATCAATAAGTTGCCGATGGGTCCGAGCGCAGAGAAAAAGTGTAGCTTCAGCAGGGCCTCAGGGGTCGCCAGAATCAAGTCTTGGCACAGCCAGTTGGCGATGCCAGGGCGGCCTAAAAGCTGGCCCGATATGCGCATGGGTTGGCTGACAGTGGGCAGCAGCAAGGGATCTTGATAAAGATCTGGCAGGGAGGGGTTGGCGAGTCGATTACCGGCGGTGATGTCAGGAAAGTAAGCATTTATGCGAATCATGATGCCCATGCCTAAGCCCAGGAGCAAAATGCCCCAAAGGACACTGCGATCGCCATACAGCCAACCCACTCGTCGGAGGCCTAACGGCTCAAATACGCCCCCGAGGAACCACAACAGCAGTGCTACTGACATCCCCAAAAGGGGCCCGAGATAAGGACTGATTTGGATGAGAAATGCGCCCCATTGGGTGCCAAAACTTGGACTTTTGGATTTCTGAGCTGTGGCCAATGTGGGTAAAGGTAAGGACGGGGTAAGCTGCCAGCGTTGGGCATAGCTGGTCAATCGTCGGAGGCGAGCCCCCAAGCCGGGATGGCTGCTGTTGAGTGCGAGCCACTGTCGATAGGGATTGTAAATATCCCACGCGATCGCTGATAAGAAGCTCGGGCTAGGAAATAGACGGCCGAGGCCGATTGCCGCCTCGTATCCGACGGGCGTCAGCAAATCAGTACTTTCTACCAACGGTGGGGTGTAGCCTGTTTGCCCAATGGCGGCGGCGATGCCCACATCGAGTTTGACCAAAGCCCGCATGAGCGCATTGGGGTTGCCCGTCCATATGACGGCCTGGCGATCGCTGAGCATGACCCGCGCTCGTGCCGCCAATACATTCACCTTGCGCAATAACCAATAGAGGCCGTAGCAGATAGACGCGAGCACCCCGGCAACGGGACGGAGGAAGCGATCTCGGCGCTGATTGCCCCATTGAGCAATTTGCCAATAGCCCTGATGCAACAGCTGTAAAAGTACGGCCACTAAGGACATAAACGGCAGCGTCCGGCTCATTACATGGGCCATTTCGTAGCCAATGAGCGTGGCCACTTCGTCGTCTGTGAGTTGTTTTAGCAAGCCTTGACTGACGACAATGCGGGTGTTGCGGGGCAGCCAGCCATAGCTGAAAATTAGCGGTGCTGGGGTCGGCAATTCTTGCAGTAAGGGCATGAGCCAGCCCCGCTTTTGGCTGATGCGGCGCAGTAATTTACAGCCCTCGGGATGACTTTTTTGCAGTTTTTGAATTGATAAGACTTTGAGTCCAGCAGTGGTGCGCAGGAGCCAGTCTAAAATCCATGGAGAGGCGAAAAATAGCGCGACCAAAACTGCGATCGCGATGCCAGTGCAGTCGCGATAACGCCACTGGAGCGAAAAGTTGAAAACCCGGCTAAAGGGAGTCAGGAAGGCCGCGAGCAGCGCCAGATTGAGCTGCATTAAGGCGCGACATAGCCAGAACAGAGCGATCGCCCCAATGGCCTGACTAATCCAGGCTTGCCATAACCAGGCGGGCGAGGCGGGCAGGTTGCGCGGGCGATCTAGCCGTTCAGTTGACTGGAACTCCAAGACGGCAGCTGACCCGGCAGGCGGTAGCAGTTCACCACCTTCGGATGAACTCTCAGGAGTAGCGGGTAACTCCTCCTCAGAGGCGATTTGATTTAGCTCGGCGTAATGAAAGAGTGATGAGGCCGGATTGGCAACCGTCGAGGTGTCAGTCTCGGATGTCGGAGCCGTGGGCGAGTCAGCAGCTAAGGGTGGCGTCGGGGCGATCGCCTCAACCTCTGATGGTGCGAGAGTTGAAAGCGCGTCAGGATTGTCGGCGACTGCAGGGGGTGCTGTCGCGGGTGTCGTCGTTGAGGAAGTCGGCGCTGCGGGGCCTGTTGGCGCGGTTTGCTCATCCGGATCGAGGGGCCGAAAGCCACTCGGGTTAACCACATCGGGGCTAGGGGCCGGGAGCGGAGTTGGAAGTGACGCAGCAGTCACCGACGGATTTGGCTCATCACTACTTAAAGGCCGAAAACCACTTAGATCTGCGTCAGTGGCGGCATCGGTCGGAGAGGCTTCAGCGATCGCGGGTGTCAACGCTGCGAGGGTGTCGTTGGCCCACTGTTTGATTTTGGGTTGGGGATGATTGACCAGTTTTTCACAGAGGGGAATCGCCGCTGCTGCCTGACCATCGGCTTTGAGGGCTTTGATCCAGCCGATGTGGGCTTTGAGTCGAATGGCAGCAGGGACGGTGCGATCGTGCGATAACTGAGCAAACTGTTCAATAGCAGCCGAATAGTTTGCTGTTTTTAGGGCTGCTAATCCCTGTTTCAAGAGATAGTCGGGAGAGTCACCTGGCATGGACGGGAGTTGATTGGCAGAATAAGGCACGTCTGACATGCCATGGAAGGTCGGACGAATGCCCACCGAATCGGATTCACCCTTGTGTCCTCTGTCGATGTCACCACTCGTTCGCAGCCTGATCCTGATGGAGTTGCGGCTATATTGGCACGATATGCCGCGATCGTCGACGATTTTCAAAGTTTGTTGGCAATTTGCCAAACCCCGCTGCCCGTTTCCTTTTGGCACAATCCGCTGAAGTGTGAGGCGACGGCTTTGCCCACGGTACTAGCGGATCAAGATGTACCGCTCGAATCCATTCAATGGTGGCCGGGAGCGTGGCGATCGCCCCATTGGTCATCCCCCGGTAACACCGTACCCTTCGCAGCAGGGTGGTACTACGTGCAAGAAGAAATTGCCATGGCCGCAGTGGCAGCGCTGGCTCCCCAGCCTGGCGAGACCATCCTGGATATGTGTGCAGCGCCAGGGGGCAAAACCGCGCAAATTGCCTTGCGGAACCCGAGCGGCACGGTGATTGCCAATGAACTCCATGCGGCGCGAATGCCCAGTCTCACGGCGACTATCAACCGCTTAGGGTTGACCAACACTATTACGACGCAGAACGATGGGCGATCGCTGCAGTTGCCGAACCATTCTTTTGACCGCGTGCTGGTGGATGCGCCCTGTTCTGGAGAGGGCAATCTACGACGTCGGAAGCGACAGCGACCTTGGCAATCTGACCATGGTTTACGCATGGCGGCGGCACAACAAAAGCTCTTGAGTCGGGCACTAGATTTGGTTAAGCCGGGAGGCACCGTGGTCTATAGCACTTGCACCTTTGCGCCGGAAGAAAATGAAGCAGTACTGGATGCGGTGCTGGGCGATCGCGCTGAGGTCGTCCCCTTCGCAGTTCCGGGCTTACGCTTCCAGCCAGGCCTTACCCAATGGCAAGGGCAACCTTACCGTGCTGACATCGCCCACGCGCAGCGCTATTTCCCCCACTTCAACAATACGGGCGGTTTCTTTGTGGCGCGGTTGCAGCGCACCGACGTGCC
>CAZFWL010000338.1:0-4535 GCA_964522775.1 uncultured Halomicronema sp. | reverse complement strand
GGCTTCTGTATCACGAGCAGATAGCATCAATAAATAACTATTGCCCTGCTGCACAATCCACTGACAAAATTCCAAGCTATTACTGCCAGGCAGCTGTGCGTCTAAAACCACCAGATTGGGTTGATGCGTCTGATATGTCTCGCGGGCCCGCATAATATCTGCCGACTGATGCACGCGATAGCCCGATTGCTGTAGATGCCATCCCAACAGCGATCGCAGGTGAGGATTGCCCTCAATAACTTGAATAGTCGCTATAGCCACCAGTCTTCTCTATCCAGGATCCTAGAAGTGTCACTCAACATAACAAAGCGTTAACGAGTTTTTTGTAACGGCAACTACCTGAGTCTGGAGCACTCCGAGATTGGCAGCGATCGCGGCCCCTGCCCTTGTCCATAAGCATCCGTAGAAAAGCTAAAGCGGTTCAATCTAGAGTCAACTTATGGAGCTCTGCTGAAAATTTCCACAAAGTCTCGACTGCTGCTCAAAAGCGATTACACCCTTCAAAGCGAATCACATGACAGCCCTAATTAGGCGATGGGGGCTGCCCCTGAAACCCTGACCGAGTAGCACAATCGCAATCTCACGGCAGGAAAGGTGGTAACCAAGCAGGGTAGTCACCAAAGACTTCATCAATCAGACTTTCCGATAAACCCACGGAAATATCCACTAAGAAAGAAAGTCGCAGTTTGACATTTACCCGAAAAAACAAAACCAAGGTCAAGATGCAAGTGGCCAACGATGTAGATTTACTCTCTGAGCTTCTTTTCGAACAAGACTTCAAGGCATTTGTACTCACTACAGAGAAATCCGCCGTCTTTGAAACACCCTGTTTATTCCAGAGTTGTCGTGAAGTCCTCTGTCCTTTGCGTTTGTCGAGTACTGGATCAATCCATCCACAAGCGTTTAAGCACAGCTATTATCTTGGATGGGTCAATATCCCAGCGACAATCCTGACGGTCGAATCAGAAACTCGCAAAGTCACCAAAGTCCTTGCATTAAATGACAACTAATAGCTGATCAATTCTTATAATTTTTCTGCTGCGGCACAAAGTTTCAATCTATTGAAATCCCAAAAAATCTATTTCAAAAAGCTTTTCAGCCAATTAGCAACTATGTTGTGCCGCGGCCACTCAAGACTTAAGACACTGAGTACCCAGCAGCTTAAGTTTTTATATCGATCAAAAAACCCTCTCCCGAAACTGGGAGAGGGCTTTAGAGGAAGGGCTAAAGGCTTGCAAATTTACGCCTTACTGGACCAGTCATGCAACGAAGTGACGACAACCTTGCACGGTCAAAATCAGCCTCCGAACTCTTTCCAAAGCTCGCCCTCGTGAGGAATAACATTTTGCTGAACGTCGACCGAAGTAGCCGTTTCTGTAGACATCAGAGAAACACGAGCAACTGTGTACCCAGCAATAAAGGCAATGGCAGCTGCCATTAAGCTTGCTGCCCAGCGATCGCCCGCAGACAGACTAGAGGCACTTGACCGATACATAATTCCTTCACCAAAGTCAGCCCATCAATCATGGCAGAGGGATTGGTAACAAGGGCTACTTTTTTGAATTTTCTTAATTATGCTGCGCGCTCATTGCCAAGCCGTATCTTTACCGGCGACAACGTGCTGTACCTGTTCCGCCAAGTCAACTGGCAAACCCGCACGATGCGTCACAACGCCATGTGCAACTCCAGCCAACAAGCCAACAAAGGCTGGTAGCACCAAAAAACCAAAAGACTTCATACGTTTAGCGATGTAACTCATATGCTGCCAGTTTTTCCGGAAAGCATCGCCCAGAAAGTATCGAATCTTACAACCAGGCGGGAGGTCATGCGGAAATCACATCGGTTCAATGCATTCTTCGTAACGCTCGTAACCACCAAAGGGAGACTTTGTAACGCTTGGCTACCCAGAAGCAGAGATCGCTCTCAGTCACGATAGCCTTGTACTGAGCTGCTAGGCAGACACTCCTCGCCTTAGCTTGCACTGAAGCTTAATAACTAGTTCGCACAGGCAGCCACTCCTTTTCACTTCAGATTCAACCTAAAACAGCTCAACCACTGGAGCGATCGCAAAACACGCAAGACCTGCCTCATTTCATTTGGTTACAGAGGGCAACAGTTCTTTACTTGCCATCTTCCGAGCAGGGGACCGACTCAACCCCCCTTCAACAGAGACACAGAGCCCTTCAAGCAGCCGACCTGAAACGTCATTCATTAAGACATGTAAACAAAATGACGTCATGCCAGCATCCTGTCTTGACAGCTCTTGTGCATAATCGCTACCTTGTCATCCATACCCGGGTCACGTCAGTTGGAATGCGACATGGAAGACCAGCAGAAAGCTACTAAAGTTACGCTCTACCTCACCTCAGATTTGCATCGTCAGTTAAAAATTCGTTCGGCTGTTGATGGTGAGCCGATGTCTTCGTTAGCGGAGAAGGCTCTCCAATTTTATTTATCCAATTCTGATGTCGTCGAAGAAGTGTCTAAGCACGGCAGCACGTACAAGACTTATAGCTGTCCTAGCTGCTCTGATGCCGTTGTGGTGAGAGATGGTGAGCTGATGTCGGTCCAGGATGTATCGGGTGCTTCGGATGAATTATCCGTCGGAGTTTCTGAAGTAATTTCCAACGGATCCCGGCCAGAAGAGGGGCAATTGGTTCATTGCTAATTTACGGCCCTGTTATTAGGGGTTGTGTCCGCGCTTTGCGTTGATGTTTCGCCATTGTTTAGGCGAATGTAGTGTCAGGAAAATGTCCATGAGAGAAGATCTCAACATACTCGTACAGGCGCAATATCCCCTCGTTTACTTGGTGACTTTCGAGGAAGAGCGGGCTGAGCAGGCTATTTCTAGTGTGGCTCAGCAGTTGCGGCCCCAGCGGCGAATCTATACCTGGACGATGACTCACGGCATTGTCGAACATGGCCAGCCTCGGAATGTCACTCAGCACAACAGTACCGTCTCTCCTGAAGCCGCCATTGAGTGGGTGATTCGGCAGCGAGAGCCTGGCATCTATATCTTCAAAGATTTACATCCTTTCAAAGACTCTCCCGCAGTTACTCGCTGCTTACGGGATGCGATCGCAAGCTTCAAAGACGCCCAAAAAACTATCGTTTTGATGTCGCCGATCCAGGAAATCCCCGTGGAACTGGAAAAGGAAGTTGTTGTCCTTGATTTTCCACCCCCTACGATGGCAGAGCTCAATACAGTTCTGAGTGGCGAGTTAGATATTGCTAAGTCTTCTCGAATCACCACAGAGGTGAGAGAGAAGCTACTCAAAGCGGCGCTTGGCTTAACGCGAGACGAAGCTGAAAAGGTTTACCGTAAAGCGCGAGTATCCGCTGGCAAGCTAACGGAAAGTGAGGTTGATATTGTTCTCACTGAGAAGAAGCAGCTTATCCGGCGCAACGGCATCCTCGAATTTATGGAGGTCGACGAGACGATTAATTCAGTCGGCGGCCTAGAGGAGCTCAAACATTGGTTAACTCAACGATCCAATGCTTTTACTGAGCGCGCCCGGGAATATGGCTTGCCTCAGCCTAAAGGCATGTTGATTCTTGGTGTTCCTGGCTGTGGGAAGTCTTTGATTGCTAAAACCACCTCGCGTTTATGGGGGCTTCCTCTTCTACGATTAGATTTAGGGCGTGTCTATGACGGCTCAACGGTGGGCAGATCAGAGGCGAACCTACGCAATGCTCTGCGCACTGCCGAATCAATTTCTCCAGCGATTCTGTTTATCGACGAGATTGATAAGGCCTTCGCTGGCAGCTCTGGTTCATCCGATTCGGATGGCGGTACTTCTAGTCGAATTTTTGGCACTTTCCTGACTTGGATGCAGGAAAAGTCGTCTCCTGTCTTCGTGATGGCAACGGCCAATCGTGTTGAACGACTGCCGGGAGAATTTCTCAGGAAAGGGCGTTTTGATGAAATCTTCTTCGTCGATTTGCCGAATGAAGAAGAACGCCAAGAAATTTTCAAAATCCACTTGCAGAAACGCCGTCGCGACATCGAACGGTTTGATCTGCCCCAATTAGTCAAAGTTTGCGATGGGTTCTCGGGTGCGGAAATTGAGCAAGGTATTATCTCCGCGATGTACGAAGCCTTTGCTCAAGACCGAGAGTTTACCCAACTCGACATTATTGCGGCCATTCGGTCAACGATGCCCCTGTCCAAGACGATGAACGAACAGGTCACGGCCCTGCGCGATTGGGCACGTCAGCGGGCACGTCCGGCTGCAGCCTCCGTCGCTGAATATCAGCGTATGGAGTTTTAAAGCTTTTTCTCTGATCCGTCAGGGAAAAGGGCTAGCATTTTTGCTAGCGTTTATCTCGAAGGTTGATTAGGGATTCACCCCCTGTCCGTCTTCATCTCTCTCAAACCTCGTTGTCTCTCTCAAGTTCTCTCCAGGAGGAAACATCATGTCTCACTTCAGCACCTTGCGCACGAAAGTGACTGATGCTGCGGTTCTTAAGCAGTCCCTCTGCGACCTCGGCATCTCGGTAAAAACCGAAGCTGATGTTCGTGGCTACAACGGTCA
>CAZFWL010000337.1:2509-4536 GCA_964522775.1 uncultured Halomicronema sp. | reverse complement strand
TCACATCGAACATGCACACTACCGTTAGGGGAAGCAGCTTGCCCATTCACCCTAGATTCAGCGACATAGTAACGCTCTCGACCGCAGTCAGCAAGTTATTTCGCCACCAACTGGCCAAGATTCTGCCACTGGCTTCCATAAAATAGCTCAAGGGTAGAAATTTGCAACGCTTTTACGAAAAATTTTGCGCCGATTGTGATCGGGCAACAAAGTGACCAGAACACGTCCCGGCAATGGCATGAAAAAACCACTCGGAGGCCTACATTAGCCGCTCATCCGAGTGGTCAGAGATCGATTTCAATCGCGCACCAGCCTGAGCTGGAGGCCTACCGCGGGGTGGGTACGTTCAGCACAATGGGCTCGTTGGGCTCTAGAATCACGACCCGCTGGGCAGTAACGTTGCCGACGGCGACACCCGTCGCTGCCCCGCCCAAAATCTCCCACCAGCTGACGCCATCACCGAGGACGGCTCCGAGGACAGCGCCCCCCGCAGCTCCAATGGCCGCATCTGTCGCGATCGAGCCGCCTGACGTTTCCCGAGGATCTTTCACATCAGGCAGTAAGTCGGAAACGGCGCTAAAGGGCTCTGTGAAGTCTCCGGCAGCAATGCCTGTGGCGGTGTATTGTAGACCCCCCGAGACGGGATCGAGCCGCCCCTGAATGACGGTACCCGCAGGGAGTTGACGCCCATCGACTGTGGTCGTTGTCTCAACGACTAACGGCAGTTCATAAGCAGTATCGGGATTGAAATATAGGGTTTCGTCGGTTTGGGTCACGACCTGAAGTTGATTCACCGTTTGCACGGTTGAGGTTTGGGCGCGTACCACTGGCGCCAGCGCGAAAGGGAGTAATGGGGTCACCAGCAGTGGTAGTACAGTCATTGCCCGAGTCAGCATCACAGCCTCCTGATTGCCTGATCATGGTTATGGGGGTTTGCAGTTTAGCGCGGAATTTTTCCGGCAGATCCCAAGACTTCACAAGGATGTAGACGTCACGAGCAGAAAAAAGTTCAGTCCTGTCGGCTAGTCATTAAATTGGCTATCGCTGGGAACTTGGGCGCGCGCAGCTCAGAGGCACCCTCTGACGAACACATCACCAATGCGTTAATGCTCCGGATCCACAGCAGCATAGAGCGCGGAATAGTCGGCATCCGCCAGGCCTTGGGCGATCGCTTGCTGCACCACCGTCGCTACCGTATCTGCCAGTGCGGGTTCCAGCCCGGCTGACTCCGCTGCCTGAGCAAACAATCGCATGTCTTTGAGCAAGTGCTTGGTAGGAAAGTTGGGATTGCTAAAGTTGCGATCGCACATGCGGCTGAGCTTTTTATCGAACGTTGGCGCATACAGCGCACTGTTGCGCACAATCTCCATAAACGTTTCCACCGGAATCTGTTCTCGCTGCACCAGGGCGAGGCTGAGGGCAAACGCCGTGGTGAGGGAGCCAATGAGCTGATTCATAGCCAGTTTCATCGCTGCACCACTGCCCACCGGGCCAATATGTAAGATCTGTTCGCCCAAAGTCTTCAACACGGGCTGCCACTGCCCAAACTGGGCAGGGGTACTGCCGACCATGACAATCAAGCTGCCGTCTCGGGCCTGAGGAATACTGCCCAACACGGGCGCTTCCAGATACTGCCCTTGAGCCGCCTCAACCTGAGCTTGCAGATCACGGCTCTGCTCCGGGGCAATGGTGCCCATCTGAATCAGGGTGTGTCCGGCTAAGACAGCTTCGGTGTCAGAGGTGAAAAGGGTAGCCGCGATCGCCGCCGCATCCGCCAACATCAAAATCGTGCAGTCGCAGGCGTGGAAAACATCAGCTGGGGTCGCCACCGTCTGGATGCCCGCAGCTGCAAGGGGAGCCAACTTCTCCGCAGATCGGTTGTAAGCAACCACCGTATGTCCCGCTTTTTGCAAGGTTAGGGCCATCGGCGTCCCCATAAGCCCCGTGCCGATCATGCCAACTTTCATACTGTTCTCCCTGCTGTACTCAACTGGCGACGAGACAGACAACAGTGCCGTCAACTGCTG
>CAZFWL010000337.1:0-2499 GCA_964522775.1 uncultured Halomicronema sp. | reverse complement strand
CCGCCTCGAAAGACTCGTAATTGCCCAAACTAGCGGCCGATCACCCCTAACTCAAGCGGATTTAGAGGTCGGCCAAATCGCCCGCTCTAGCCATCGCGATAAAAATCCCTCTAACCACTGATCGACCTGGGGACCATAGCATTGATGACCATTGAAGTGGCGATCGCGCGGCTGCGCCCCCGGCAGTTCCAATTGTTCGGCTCCACGCGTCGTCCAGTCGTCAATCAGAGACGTAGTCATTTCGGGATGAAACTGAAGGCCAAAAGCCGCTTTGCCGTACCGAAAGGCCTGATGTGGAAACGTTTGTCCGGCAGCCAAATGTACCGAGCCACTGGGCAAGTCAAAACCTTCGTTATGCCACTGGTACACCGCCATCGGCTGAGTGAAATAAGGATTGCCAGTGGAAACTGGCTGCAAGTCACAGTAGCCAATTTCGCGCTGGGCTGCGGGATGGGGGGAAACTTGAGCCCCGAGAACACGGGCGAGCATTTGCGCCCCCAAGCAGATCCCCAGATAAGGTTTACCGGATGCCAGAGCCATCGCAATCCAGTCCAACTCAGTGCGGATAAAGGGTAGAGTATCGTCGTCGTTGGCACTCATCGGCCCACCAAAGACGATCGCTCCGACGTGATGCATCAGAGTCGAGGGCAGAGCATCACCTATGGCCGGACAGCGAATATCCAAGTGATAGCCCCGCGATCGCAGCTTGTCACCGATCAATCCGGGACTCGACGTCGCCTGATGCACAATGACTAAAATTTGCCGGGGAGCGGTCATAGTTCATCCAGAAGATTCGCCATGCTCCTCACTTTAGCAAGCTTATTCTGCAGCGGAATCAAACCTAAACGAACCGTGCATCTGCACAATGAGATCTCGCGTCGCCGCCGAGTCGTCATTGTAAGACGATGTGATTTGGGCAGTGCGGCCCTGTCCATCTCCCACAAACGTGATGGCCTGTTGAGCAAAGTCCCCGGGAAATTGCACTAACCAAATGCGAAAGGCATCGTTGCCGCCAACGCTCGTGATGCCGTAGCGATCAATTTCATACTCACCCGCGAGGGCAGCTTCAATCAAACCGTCGAGAGTGGCCGACACGTACATTTCGGGCGGCTCAGACACGATCGTGATAGCGGTCATCACATCAGTCGGGCCCGGCGTCTGAGTCATCGCATCGTAGCTGGCGATGATGGCTTGGTCAGGGTCGCTCAAGGCCGTGGTTACCCACCCAGTCGGCACGCCGATCTCAAACTGGTCAGGGACGTTCCACGACTCCCAAGTCACCGCTGCCGCTGAGGTTTCAGAGACCGCTGCCAGCGCTGCTGGGGTCGCGATCGCCGACCCCGGCAGCGCGATCGCCGTCGCGACTCCAATCACCAAACTGCCTGCTACCAGAGCATTACCCAATCCTACTTTTCGGCTCATCATCGGTTCTCCTCCCAACTGCTCCATCACCCTACAGCGTTTTGAGCAGCCCAGTGAGTTAACTATCCACCCCCACCCAGGGCAATCGGGCAAGGTCTTCAAAGGTGGTCTGCCGCTCTTTTTCGAGTTCAGCGATGCGGCGCTTTTCGGCGTAAATCTGGTTTTGATAATAGGTCAGCTGATCAGCCGTTTGGGTATTGTCACTCTCACTCCAGAGCTGGAGAAAGTGTCGATAGCGTTTTTCACACAGAGTTTGTTCAATACAGGCGGCGGCGGCCCGAATCACTAGGGGCGCTCGCAACACGTCTCGATGCGTCTTTTCATCGAGGTAAAACAGATGTTGGGTTTGGGCGAGTACGGCAGACTCAGCAGTGCGATCGCGTAACCAGCCAATCAGTTCATCAGGGGGAGCGGCAGCTTGGGAGCGCAGGGTCTGCCAGAGGGCACGATGATGGGAAAAACTGAACTGGAGATCGCGGCTATCCAGCACTGTCGTCACTTCAACACGATGTTCCGGACTGTGAATAAAGACCCGCAGCAGAGCCGCTTCTGCTTCTTCGAGGGTACTGGTTTGGGTAAAAGCAAGCCGCGGGCGGCTGGTTTCCCCTTGGGGCGATCGCCGCTGCCGCCGCACCTGCACCATCAGGTTTTCCGCGAGCAGAGGGACTAAGCGTCCATCACCATTGCTAAATAGTTCAGCGCACTGACGCACGTAGTGGGTACGGGTATCAGCATTGGCGATTTCACTCAGCAGCTCCACAATCGCTTGCGACGACTGCTGAAACTGGTCCGCCTGACTCAAGTCACGCCCCAGCACAATCTGCTGAATCTGCCAGTCAATCCATAGCGGCGCCTGATCCAACAGCGCTTGATACGCCTCGATGGGGTGATGCTGTAAATATTCGTCAGGGTCTTTGCCTTCGGGAATATTCAGCACCCGCAGCTGCACCTCGCCGCGATAGGCCATGGCCTCCACTTCACCAATCGCCCGCTGGGCCGCTTTTACGCCTGCCGCATCGGCATCAAAGTTGAGGATGACCTGCTTAGACTCGGTGTAGCGCAGCAATTGCCGCACCT
>CAZFWL010000336.1:0-4551 GCA_964522775.1 uncultured Halomicronema sp. | reverse complement strand
ACAGTATCCCCCGTGTCAAACCACTTCCAGCCAATGGGCAGACTCAAATTACTGATCGGGGTGACCGATACGGGCATGCTGCAGCCGTGATCAGTCCAGTGATCGGTCAGAGAGAGATTCGGCGATCGCTCCAGGGAAGGCTTAGCTTTATAGCCTTAAAAGTCACTGTTTTGGAATCAGGAAATCGCACATGAAGGTCACCAATGGGGGTTTTGTCGATTGGTCGCAATTGGCATCAGAGCTCGATTTTGAAGTTATTGCCAAACTAAATTCACCGCTGCTGGAGCGATCGCAAGCCCCCGGCCATTCCTTTGCCGACCTCCTAGCGCCGCTGAATCGTGATACTTGCCAAGAAGTCATCCATCAGGTTGAGCTGCAGTTGCAGGTCGTCACGCAAACCCTGGCGATGCTAGAGAGCCAGACCTTTGACGTGATTTTGCAAGACATGTTGAGCACGTTTGCTCTGAAGGTGGGGGAAATTCTCAACGCTGATCGCACCACGGTGTTTTTAGTTGATCACAATCGCCAAGAGCTGTGGTCCACCGTTACCGAGACCGAACACTCTACCGCTGGCCTCGAAATTCGGTTGCCGTGGCATCAGGGCATTGCGGGTGAGGTGGCTCGCACCCAGACCAGCCTTAACGTGCCATTTGATTTTTATGATGATGTGCGCTCCGGTGCAGCCAAAAAACTTGAAGCTCAGACTGGTTACCGCACCTACACGCTGATGGCGTTGCCCGTGCTCGATCAATCCGGGAAAGTATTGGCAGTGGTCGAAGTTTTGAACAAATGCTTGCCGGATGCCGACCCGCGCGTTCCCCTGATTCACCGCATTGATCTGCAAGGATTCACCTCGTCTGATGAGGTGACTTTTGCCGGTTTTCAGGATGTGTTTCGACTGATTTTAGAAAGCTCACAGGCTTTTTTCCAAGCTGCCAAACGCCAAAAATCGGCCACGTTTCTCGTCAAAGCGACTCAAGCGCTGAACTACAGCGGGTCGTCGCTGACGGAAACGTTATGCCGGGTTAAACAAGAGGCCCAGTATCTATTAGCAGCTGATCACAGTGCGATTTGGCTCCTAGATCCTGATCGCGGTGATCTGTGGACGGACTTGCCTCGCCCTGATGGCACCACTTACCGGATGCGATCGCCCATTGGCCAGGGCTACGTCGGGCAAGTGGCAGAAACTGGCACCATTTTGAACCTGCCCTGTGACGTGTATGAGCGTTCTGACTCGCAACTTGTCCAGCAAGTCGATCACCAGAGCCACTATCGCACCTTTAGTCTGCTCTGTATGCCGGTGTTCGATACCGCTGGGCAGCTGATTGCCGTCACCCAGCTGTTCAATAAATATCGCTCTGGCATCTCGTCCATTTCCGTTGTGCCCGAACCGGAAAATGTAGAAGTGCCGACCTGCTTTAAGACCAGCTTTTCTGATGACGATGAGTTTTTTATGCTGGCGTTCAATATTCATGCGGGGGCGGCGATCGAGCGGGCTTTGAGTCATCAGCAGCTGCAGGCCGAAGTGGCTCAGCTCAAGGCGGACAATGAACGGTTAACCGCGCAGTTGCACAGCCCGGAGTTAAATCACCCAGTGAAATCTGGGCACTGTGATTAATGTCGTTACTGTTTGCGCCGCTATGACTGGTCTACGCTTGATGACGCTATCCGGTAGTTTACTGTCGGCGATGCTGACAGCTGGCTGTCTGGGCCTATTGACTCCCGCTGGTGGCGATCGCGCCCTATCGCCCAATCCCCCCGCCTCAAATACGGCGCAAGTGCGCACGGCTCTAGGCGCGTTCGCCCGAGGTCAGCAGGCTTACTATTTGGAAAATGGTCAATTCACCAGCACCTTTGCCGATCTGGGGGTGGGGGTGCAACCAGATGAAGGCGGTTATCAGATTGCGATCGCTGATCAGCAGCCGACTCAAGTCGTCATGACTGCCACCCCTGAAGAGCTGGGCAATCCCAATTTGGCGGCAGGGGTGTTTGCGGTTCCCGGCGCAGACGGTAACACGACGGTAGTCGCGCTATGCGAGTCAGAAACAGGGATTCCCTTTCCCCGGTTAGAAGGCACAGAAGCCGTCTGTGATGATGCCGAATAGAGTCTCTATTCGTTAGACAACTTTCATTCAGGGTGGCGAGCACTGTTCGCCATCAGTGGTAAACGCCAGGGGATAATCAGGGCTGAACGGATCTGCCGTGATTCCCTGTGCTTGAAAGGCCGTGCCGCGAACAGCAGTGTACGTTTTGATGTCGAGCCCCCACCGCTGAACGGAGATCGCTTGGGGCGCGTCGGTTTGCTCAAACATATCTAAGTGGCTAGGACAAATGGGATGCCACGCATCCCCGATCAACAGACCGTCACGGCCATCCAGTTCCGTAGGGTCATACCAAAAGTCGAACTGATCAATGCGGCCTGAGATGGCAAGCACTGCCGGGTCATTTAGCGCGTATGCCAAGGCGGCAGCGGCGCGATAGTCAGTGGTCAACAACAGCGGCGACTCGGCAAAGACAGCAACTTCTTGCTGAACAAAGGTCGCGACTTGCGACCATCCATAAACCATGCGGGTATCGTCGTCACCGGTGTCAGAAATCAGGGCGGAAATCGGCACAAAGGTGAAGTGGACGACGAGTAACGTTGCGACGACTGTCCCTAGCCCCAGGGTTGTATGGAGTAAGCGGCGATCGCGCACCTGGTGGAGTCGCTGAGGGCTCAAAAACTGTCCCGCCAGCAGGGGAAACAACAGCGGGTAGGCGAGAATATTCCAGTAATACAGCACAGGGGCGATGAGAGATAACGCCGCGAGCAACAACGAAGAGGTGGCAAAAATTACCAACGCGACGTGCTGATAAGTCACCCCAAAGGCCGAGGTGAATCCCCGTTGGGGGCATCGCCAGGTAAGCCAAGTATGCAGCGGACCCAACAGCAAGGCGCTAAGCAAGGCAAACCCCACTGGGCCAAACCATTGAATCGTAGTAGATTCGGCCTGAACGCTCCGTCCCAAATAAAACTGAAAGGAAGCCCACTCATGCTGGGAGTTCCACCAAAAGACGGGCGTCATGACAAGCAACGCCAGGGTGATCGCGCCATACAGGTGGCCGTTGCGAAAGAGCGATCGCCAGCGAGGATGTGAGGCGATCGCGACCAAGAAGCCCAAGCCCAAAAACAGCGCCACATATTTTGACAGCCCCGCCAACCCAATGAGCAGTCCGGTCGCGTATAGCCAGCCATACCTTCGGGAGCGATCGCCAGCGAGAAACTGGATTAGACAGTAGCTTGCCGCCGTCCCAAACCAGACGAGCCAGTGGTCGTGCCACGCCATCGCTAAAAACAAAAAAAACAAAGGCGAAGTGAGCACCAGCAGCCCGGTTAGTTAAAAAGCATTTACGCCTTGGCGACCGTATAGACGCTGGCAAATAATCCAATACAGCCCAAACATCAAGCCTGTAGTGATGAAATTAGGGAGCCGCAGGACTACGTGCGATCGCCCCAACAGTTGCGAAAATAGCCCCTGCACCCAGGCATGAAAAGGCGGATGGTCAAAATAGGACCAGTCGAGGTGCTGACCCCACAGCCAGTAATACACTTCATCGGGATTGGGAAACGCTCCCAGCCAATAAATCAGCCGCAAGCCCAGCAGCGTGACGAGAATGGGCCAGTAGCGACGCAAGACAAAAGAGTTCATGGGGTGTTGGGATGACAAAGTGCCAGGTGAATGGCGCGTTCCGAGGGAGTGACTTGACCACCTTAGCCGCTGCCAGGCGGATGGCATAGCCAAGATACACGAGCGTTTAACCAGAGCATTCCCCTGCAAGAAAATTCAGAACCTTGAACCGGTTCACAGACAGGTAGGCAGCAATGTTTGCCCAATCTTGGTTGATGGGTGAAAATAGTACAAATGTTTAGTGGGTGGATGTGATGCAGTTAACGCCAGCAGCTTTTGAATCGGCTCGCCACTTTCTCCAAACCCAGGCGAGATCGCTGGAAAAAGCTCGCTTTGAGTTCTATTTTGAGCAAGGGGCTGCGGCAGCTGTCCTATCGGCGTTGGCAACCTTTCAAAATGAGGACGGTGGCTTTGGACACGGGTTAGAGCCCGACTTGCGATCACCAGACAGTTCCGTAATTTGTACGTCCATTGCGTTTCAAGTCTTGCGATCGCTGCAAACCCCAGCCACCCATCCGCTGGTGAAGTCAGGTTTGGATTATTTGATTGACCAATACAATCCCCAGACAGTGAATTGGCGCACGATTCCCCCCTCAGCGGATCAGAGCCCTCACGCCCCTTGGTGGGGCAATTCCGCCAGCGATGGCTACGACGAGTTTTCATTGAATCCCACAGCTGAGATTTTGGGCTATTTGTACGACTATGCCGATGCCGTGCCTCCGGAGATGATTGACCGGGTTACAGCGAAGGTAGTTGAGACGGTGCTGCAGCGCGATAGCTTAGAAATGCATGATCTGCTCTGCTGTTTGCGGTTAGCACAGACTGAAGGACTCCCCGCTACCGTCGCTCAACCCTTGATGGAAAAGCTCAAAACTCTGGTGCC
>CAZFWL010000335.1:3708-4552 GCA_964522775.1 uncultured Halomicronema sp. | reverse complement strand
TGCCTTGTTGATTGCTCCTTTCATGCCCTGGCTGCCCGGCGTTAGCACCAGTTCCGCACCGTAGGCATTCAGCATGGCGCGGCGTTCCAAGCTCATGGTGTCAGGCATGGTCAGCACCAGCCGGTAGCCCTTAGCGGCGGCGACCATGGCCAGCGCAATCCCCGTATTACCGGAAGTCGGCTCAATCAAAATAGTTTTGCCTGGTTCGATAGTGCCAGCGTCTTCAGCGGCACGAATCATGTTGGCCCCAATACGATCCTTCACGGAGGCGGCGGGGTTCATCCCTTCGAGTTTCAACACAATGCGGGCTTGGCAACCTTCGGCTTGGGGGATGCGGTTGAGCTGTACCAGGGGAGTTTGGCCGATGAGTTCGGTAACGTCATGGGCAATGGGCATATTAGTCTCCTTTTTTGCAGGCAACGATGTGGTAAAGATGCCAATATTTATCTTCACCAAGGGCGGTTTTTCCGGGATGTTCTTCCTCTTCAAAAAACTCAATATTGAAGGAAGTCAATAGCTGTTCGACTTGCGATCTCGTATGGGTCACAACATTAGCTAAAGCCGCCCAAGAATCGCGATCGCCGAACAGTTGTCCCGAAAATCGACCACCCTTTTTAAGTGAACTAACAATAACCTCCCACAGCTCAGAAAAATGTTCAGCGGGGCAAAACGGTAAACAAAAGCTGGCATTGACCAAATCGACCTCTGGCGGCAAAGTGAGGTCCTCAAACTTTTGTACGCGAGCCTCTAGATACATACGGTTCAGGTCATCACGTTGGCGCAACTGGTCAATCGCTTCCACCTGACCATCAATGGCTAAAACTCGCCAGTTTTGGCGCAACAC
>CAZFWL010000335.1:0-3687 GCA_964522775.1 uncultured Halomicronema sp. | reverse complement strand
GCCCATTTCCGCAGCCCAAATCGACTGAAAAATGGCGATCTTTTCCTTTTTCAACCTGACTCTCTTCAGCGAATAATTCTAAAGCCTTTATTAAAGTTTCACGGGGCGGGCGACCTTCAACCACTTTGTAATAGCTCGACCAACGATGCTCAAATTCCGTAGAGATTTGGGCTGGATTATCCAGATTTGAGGGTTTCCAACGGTTCCAAAAATCACACATGGATCGAGATCGCGCAAGGCAATGTTTAAAGGATGAAGTTTTCTGAAATGATCACAGTTAAGCAAATGCGGATGAACAATTACGGCAAGGTATTCCCGCTGAGCTTCAAGAAAGTCGTCAGCCTAGCTTTACTGGCGCAACTGGATAGAGGGATCAGGTTTGCTTGGCATTTACGGCAAACCTGATCCACCCATCGTTTAAGTGGCGGCGAGGGGCTCGTAGACGTGGCAGGCTTTGGGGCACACACGCTCGCATGCTTGGCAGCCAATGCACTTTGCAGCGTTGATGACCGTCATAACTTTGCGCTCCACTTCATCGTCGTCGTCATCTTCATCCACGACTTCGCCATCTTCGTTCAGGGCGATGAGCGACATGACGCCACGCCCACACGCTTTGAAGCAGCGCCCACAACCCAGGCACTTGTCCCGAATGATTTCCTTCAAAAACTGGGGCGTCCAAGCGTCGCCGCCAAAGGTCAATCCAGTGATGTAAGACATGGGGCAGTTCTCCTCTTGTAAAGGGTGAGGGATGTGTGTGCGGAGGAAGTCGATTCTTTTAGGCTGCGATCGCTGGAAAATCAGCCTTGAGCAGTTCTAACCAATCCGTGATGCGCTGATCGGTTTTATCGCTTTCGTTCACTTCATCCAGGGGCAAACCGACAAATTTGCCATCGCGAATCGAAGTGGATTTGTCGAACGAATAGTCCTCTGTGGACACGGCGCCCACCAGCTTGGCACCGAGAGCTTTGAACTGGTCATATAGCGTCCCTAAAGCGCCGACAAAGTGCTTGCTGTGACCTTCACAGTCGCCAGGGCCAAAGAGCGCGATCGTTTTTCCAGAGAAATCAGGTTTATCGACTTCTATATCAAACAGGGGCTCGCGCCAGTCATTTTGCACTTCACCGGCTCCCCAGGTGGAGCAGCCAAGAAGCAAATAGTCATACTGCAGGAGATCATCAACGTCGTCGAAATCTTCTTCCATGCTGTAGAGATCACAGTTGTCTTCGCCAATTTCATCGCGAATCTTTTCTGCGATTTCTTCTGTAACGCCTGAAGTGCTGCCGTAGAAAATTCCAATCTTGGACATGACTTATCTCCTAAGTAAAGGGCGAGAGCGATACCTCTTCACTGCGTTCATCGAGCTATTTTCATGCGGATACCAGGGCGGCGATCGCTAAACCAAATAGGCTTCCATATGGGTCTTGACCGTCAGATCAGAGCGTGGATAAGCCGAACACAGGACCACGAAGCCTTTATCAATTTGGGCGTCATCTAAGAAAGATTGATCTTCTTGATCGACCTCGCCTTCGACGACCTTACCCACACAGCTAGAGCAGGCACCAGAGCGGCAGGAAAAGGGCAGTTCTAGATCGTTCTCTTCCGCAGCGTCGATGATGTACATGTCATCTTCAACGGGAATGGTGATGTCAATTTTGCGCTTTTTGTTGATCAGACGAACTTGATAGGTAGTCATGGGGGTTCTCCTAGTTGAGGGAAGGTTGGGAGGTGTTCGGTGCAGAGCACAACGTCGCGGGACCAAACGGACAGGGTACTGCCAGTTAGCGGCGACCCATCATCACGAGCACTCGACGCCCGCTGGGGTGCAATCACCCGCCTTGAAAGATTTGCCACAGCCACAGGTATCGGTGGCGTTGGGGTTGGAAAACTTGAAGCCGCTCTCTAACAGACCATCGACGTAATCCACTTCGATGCCGTCGAGTAAGGGCGCACTGGTCGGCTCGACATACACTTTGATGCGACCGGTATCGAGAATGATGTCGTCGGGATGGGGCGATCGCGCGAGTTTGACTTCATATTCATAGCCGCTACAGCCGCCATCGTTGACGCCTAATCTGACGCCTCGTTCAGGCGAGTCAACTTTCGATTTCAGGAAGGTGCGCAAACGGAGTTCAGCGACTTCAGTGAGGGAAATATTCATCGGAATGCTCCTTTGGAAAGGTGAGAGTAAAGGGTCACTAATGACGGCAAGTTGAACGACTAAAACAATTCTTGCGACAAGGCCTTGAGCAGTAGTGTTTGAGCTGCTTTTCACCCCATGGGAAGGCCAATAAAATAGCGACTAAGACTAAGTGCAAAATCCATGAGGAACTGAGGACTAATCCACAGAGAGCGGCACTGGTGATGACGATAAATAGAACTTGAATGACTTCATCTTTGCGGTGATGAAACTGGTGAAGTGCGATCGCGAAAATGGGCAACCAGAGATACCAGGGCATGGTGATTTCCTCAACGGGCAGCAACGGCTAATGCCGGTTCAAGCATCTTTTTTGGGTGGTGTGAAATCCCTCCGCAGACGGGGCAGTCAGGATCGTGGAAAGTGCGAAGTTTACTGAAGTCGGAGCGGGCCAAGTCCATGGTTAATAGTTGACCGAACAGCGGTTCGCCCAATCCAGTAATGCACTTGACTGCTTCCAGCGCCGCGAGGCAGGCCAGGGTTCCTGACACGGCTCCCAGCACCCCAAAGCCCCAGCGATCCCAATCTGGTTTTTCGGGATAGAGGCAGGTGAGGCAAGGGGTTTGCCCCGGCACGATGGTGGTGAGATACGCCTCCATGGAGTTCATGGCAGCTTCCACCATGGGTTTGCCGTGGCGCACACAGGCCCCGTTCAGTAAATCCCGCTCTTTGAAATCAAAGGCACAGTCCAACGCGATGTCGGCTTGCTGAACGAGGGCATCAATGTTGTCGGCAGAGACGTACTCGCAAACGGCCTCAATCTCAATGTCGGGATTCAGCGCTGCCAGCGTTTGCTGGGCCTTGTACACGCGGGGTTTGCCTACCCAGTCATCGGTCATGAGCACCTGCCGATTCAGGTCATCCCGAATCAGGTCGCCCCCCCGCACCAAGATCAGCTTGCCGACCCCAGCGACTGCCAGGTACAGCGCTGCTGTCCCCCCCAAGCCGCCAACACCTGTGACTAAGGCCGTGGTGTTTTTGAGCTGGAGCTGAGCCGCTTCGCCAAAGCCGGGTAGCTGCATTTGGCGACGGTAGCGTTCAAGTTCGGTGGGGGAAAGGGACATGGGGGTGGGGAGTGCGAGGGTGACTGGGTAGGAGAGGCGGGGGTGGGAGATATCGGTGGGAGGCTTCAGGGAAACTTCATTCAGATTTAGAAGTGGAGTTTGGGCTTCGGCTCTGACCTCACTGCCTGCGGCACCTCTCCTTGCCAAGGCTGCGGCTGATAGATAAGTCATGCTTTAGGACACACCTAAGGTTGGATCCCCCTTAATCCCCCTTGAAAAGGGGGAAGTCCCAGTTTGAATCGGATCGAGCCCCCTTTTTAAGGGGGCAGCGACAGCGGGGGATCTGCCCACATCGCTTGATTCAGAGATGTGTATGAGCGACAGCTTATACATGGAGAGGTTTAGGGGGATTCCGGTTCCTCTCCTTGGCAAGGAGAGGTTAGGTGAGGTTTTATTCGACTTCGATTTCCGACAGCATCACCACGTTGC
>CAZFWL010000334.1:0-4556 GCA_964522775.1 uncultured Halomicronema sp. | reverse complement strand
CTTGCCTTGATCCTCAGAATCCAGATACAGCAGCGCTGAAATTACAGAATTAGCCAATCCCATGGAGACTGGCTGATTGAGAAAAATAATGCGTTCCTGGCTCAAACGGGTATAGATGTTAATCCATTGCCAATTCTGACTTCCCCGGACTTGATACGGAACGCGTAAAACTCCATCAACAGACATGGCGCATCCTAAGCCATTGCGGGCATTTGTTTGGGCAAGTCTTTGGTGCTCTCTAACACGCGATCGATGAGGCCATATTCCTTAGCCTGATCAGGAGTGAGATAGAAAGTGCGATCGGTGTCATTCGCAATCTTGTCTGCCGACTGACCCGTATTTCGAGAGAGGATGTCGAGCATGGCGGCTTTATTATCCAGCACTTCTTTGGCCCGAATCTGGATGTCCGTCGCTTGGCCTCGCCCCATCCCAATGCGCGGTTGATTTAGCACGATGGTGGCGTTAGGCAGGCTCGCCCGATACCCTTTGGTTCCTGCCGAAAGGATCATGGCCGCTGTGCCCATCGCCTGGCCAATGCAGATCGTATGCACCGGTGGCTTAACATAACCAATCGTGTCGCAAATGGCGAAGGCTTCGGTATCCTGGCCGATCGCATCACCGGTATACCAAGAGGTGCCAGTGGAATTGATATAGAAATAGATAGGCTTGTCAGGATCGTCAAATTGCAAAAACAAAAGCTGCGCAATAATCAGCTTGGTGACGTCAACGCCCAGTTGCCGCTTATACTCATCCGCAGACACCAAGGGCAGCCCCAAGTAAATAATGCGCTCTTTGAGGAGCAAAGAGGGTAAATCTGGTGGAGGTGTCCGATAGTAGGCACCACCGCCGCCGCCATAGGGGGCTTGTACAGCACGAATTGTTGAGCTCATAAACGGAATGTAATAACTTAGGCTTCCCAGTTCCTAACATAGTAACGTGTGTGAGGATGCTGTCAGCGGGCGAGATATCCCTACTTCAGTCTGCAATTAGTGTTTTGGAGAACTACTGTATGAGTGTCGCTCTGCACTGTGCCTTGAGTGATCCGTTCCTCGATAGCCAACAAACGGCGAGCCAGCGTCAGTTAGCGATTTCCGTGCAAGTTACCGAGGATATAGGGGCGGGCCACGCACCCTTGAACTTGGGGCTCGTGCTCGACCATAGCGGTTCGATGCAGGGCCCACCGTTGACCACAGTCAAAGAGGCGGCAGGGCGTTTAGTCGATCAGCTTTCGGACCAAGATTCCCTTTCTATTGTGGTGTTTGATCATCGGGCCAAGGTACTGTTGCCTCTGCAGTCAGTCAGCGATCGCGACACCATCAAGCGCAAAATCAATGCCCTAAAGCCCAGCGGTGGGACGGCGATTGATGAAGGCATGAAGCTTGGCATTGAAGCAGCGGCTCCGGGCAGAGACGGCAAAGTTTCCCAGATGTTGCTGCTAACGGATGGTGAGAATGAACATGGCTCGAACGAGCGCTGTCTCAAGTTGGCCCAAGTCGCAGCAGACTATACGCTAACGATGAATGCCCTCGGCTTTGGCGACCACTGGAATCAAGATGTCCTAGAGCAAATCGCGGATGCGGGTGGCGGTACGTTGTCCTATATCGAAGCGCCAGATAACGCTATTGAAGAGTTCAGTCGGCTCCTAACGCGGGCTCAATCGGTATTCTTTACCAACGCCTTCCTACACTTAGAACTCTTGCCTGGAGTCCGCTTGGCAGAGCTGAAGCCCATCGCTCAAGTGGCTCCTGAAACAATAGAGCTATCGTTTGAGCAGTCTGCGAATGAGGTGGTAATGCGCCTGGGTGATCTGTTAGCCGACACGCCAAGGGTAGTGCTGACTAATCTCTACATTGGCGCCCAGGGCGAAGGACCTTGCCCGATCGCTAAGGCTTATCTCCGCTACGATGCCCCGGCAGCCAACCAGACGGAACTGCAATCAGATACTGTGACCATCAGCGCGACAGTTCAGAGCGCTTATCAGGCGGCTCTTGACCCGCAGGTCCAAAAGCATGTGCTGACCCTGGCGAAGTATCGCCAAACCCAAATTGCTGAGCAAAAGTTAGCCCAGGGCGATCGTCAGGGTGCAGCGACCCTCTTACAATCAGCAGCCAAAACGGCCTTGCAAATGGGCGATCAAGGCGCAGCTACCGTACTACAACAGAATGCGACTCAGCTACAAGCCGGGAAAGACCTCTCAGAGCGCGATCGCAAACGTACCCGCATTGTGTCCAAAACCCGCTTGCAGTAGACGTTCATGGAAATTTCGATCACCCCTTTTACCGTGCATAAGCGCGTTGCCCTCACGATTAGCCGGGGAACCTCTGCCCAATCGACGAATCTATGGGTACGGGTACAAGCCGACGGCATTGAAGGCTGGGGAGAGGCCACGGCTTTTTCCCTCGGTACCCATACGCAGACAACTGAACAACTCACAGCAGAACTCACAACTCTAGCCTCGAAAGTCAAAGATTTTCATCCCCTAGAGCGGCAACGATTAGAGCCAGTTTTGACGCTACTCAGTTCAGCTGCTCGGGCTGCAATCGATGTAGCCCTGCATGACTGGACGGGGCATTCCGCTCGGCTGCCGCTGTGGCAACTCTGGGGCCTAGACCGTAGTCAGATCGGCCCCACCGCCGTCACCGTGGGCATTAATACGCCAGAAAAAGCCGTCCATCGATTGCAGCTGTGGCAGGCTCAACTCCCTGTCTTGAAATCCGTCAAAATCAAACTGGGCAGTCCCGCTGGCATGCAGGCGGACCAAGCCATGATGTCAGCCCTATTAGCGGAAATTCCAGCGGGAACGAAAATCAGCATTGATGCCAACGGTGGCTGGGATTTAGAGACGGCGCTAGTCATGGCGGACTGGTTGGCAGAGCGTGGCATCACTTATCTAGAACAGCCGCTTCCCGTGACGCTGGATAATCAGCTACAAACTTTGTCGGAGCGATCGCCCCTGCCCATCTTTGTGGATGAGAGCTGCTTTAATGCTCGAGATGTGAGCCGGTTAGCCGGTCAAGTCCACGGCATCAACATTAAGCTCATGAAAGCAGGAGGCCTGACCGAAGCCCTTCGGATGATTCACACAGCCCAGGCCTGCGGCCTCAGCATTATGTTTGGCTGCTACTCAGATAGCACCATTGCCAATACAGCCTTGGCCCAACTTGCACCATTGGCTGATCATCTTGATTTAGATAGTCATCTCAACCTGACAGACGATCCATTTCAGGGCGCTACAATGCAATCCGGCTGTTTGCTTCCCAACGATTTTCCCGGTTTAGGATTGACCCATCATGAATTACCTGACCGCTGACCAACGCATTGCACTACTCATGCATGAGGGGACTGATAATCCAGGCGGCAAGACTGGGTTGTCCATCCTGCGCTACAGCCCGCTAAATATTGTGGCAGTCATTGATGAACAACAAGCGGGAAAGAGTCTAAAAGCCGTGACAGGTATTGACCGCGATGTCCCCATTGTGGCCTCAGTGCAAGCCGCTTTAGCTTTAGAACCGTCAGTGCTAATGATCGGCATCGCGCCTTCTGGCGGTGCCTTACCTCAGCCCTGGTACGAGGAGGTTCGATCCGCAGTCAAAGCAGGCTTGAGTGTGGTCAACGGTCTGCACACCCCGATGGCTACTGACCCGCAACTTACCAGTCACGTCCAGCCGCCTCAATGGATTTGGGATGTCAGACAGGAACCTTCTGGCTTAGGTATTGCAAGTGCTGCTGCCAGATCCTTGAATTGTCGCCGGGTGTTGCCAGTCGGAACCGATATGGCGATCGGTAAAATGTCGACCAACCTGGAACTTCACCAACTAGCGCTAAAAGCTGGTTTGCGGTCTAAGGTGATTGCCACTGGACAAACCAATATCATGCTGGGAGATGATGGCATTCCCCTCGATACTATTCGAGTCGATTTCGCAGCAGGCGCGGTAGAGGAGCAAGTGATGAAATACGGCTCCAACCACGACATTTTATTTATCGAAGGTCAGGGTTCGGTTTTTCATCCAGGCTCAACCGCAACCCTGCCGCTACTGCGTGGCAGCCAGCCAACTCATCTGATTTTGGTTCACCGATTAGGTCAAACCCATATCCGAAATCATCCGACCATACCGACTCCATCTCTGTCAGAAGCGATCAAAGTGTATGAAACGCTAGCGGCAGCTGGAGGTGGCTTCACTCAATCAAAAACCGTGGGCATTGCACTCAACACCCACGGTTTTGAAGAATCTGTAGCTCAGGAAGAGATCGCTGCAGCAACTGAAAAAACTGGCTTACCCGCCACTGATGTGATTCGTTTTGGAGCAAGACCTCTGCTAGAAGCCATTCTGTCCAGCCCTAACCAATAGAGAAAGCCGCTTACTTTTTACGTAAACGATAGGTAATACGTCCCTTGCTTAAGTCATAGGGAGTCAGCTCCACCTTCACGCGATCGCCTGGCAAGATCTTGATGTAGTTGCGGCGGATTTTTCCAGAAATGTGTGCCAAAACGTTGAATCCGTTGTCTAAATCAACCCGGAACATCGCATTTGGCAAAGACTCCGTAACGGTGCCTT
>CAZFWL010000333.1:0-4556 GCA_964522775.1 uncultured Halomicronema sp. | reverse complement strand
AACCGTAGGAAAGGACACTCCGCCCATTATGCTCAACTTCATTTCAGATCGGTATTAGCACCGCATATTTGTTTTGTTGTCAGCTGGCTAACTAGCATAAATTCAGGTTAAACATCAGTAAACAAAAGAACTGCATGCCTGGCCTTCTCTCGTCAAATCAGCATATGACAAAAAAGATTTCGATTACATCTTCAAATTGATTTTATTGGTTTTGGGCTAACTCAATGTTATTGGTCCTGGGCTGCCAATATTTCCTTTCTTCTTTCTGCAAGAGTACCCATCAACTGAATTATTCCATCTTGAAAACTCTGTTGGAGGTCTATGTATCTGATGTCTACCAGTACTTGAGGTATCGTGCAATCCTTAATCAGAATTGGAAAGATTTTTACGTTATGACCATCTAATTGGCGCATCAGTGCTGCATTTAGTTCTTTTCGCACCCACTTCGAAGCAACTGAACTAGGGCTTAATAAGACCAGTAAGGTATCGTTACTAGCTAGGCCGCTCTCTATCTTGCTTACAATTGAATCACCATGCTTTATTTCCCATTCGTCGTACCAGATTTTATATTCTACAGCTCTTAAACTATTAGCAATTCGACTTGCTATATCTCTATCCTCGCTCGAATAGCTAATAAAAAAACCTGATTCGCGCTCTGTGGGTTTATTAGACAATATGATTTTTTCGACTCCGTCCCCCTTAACTAACTCTTCTGGGACAGCGAGCAACTTTGTATGAATCCATCTAGATAATTCCATCCCTTCTAAAATAACTTGATGGGCTCTATCAATTAGATTCTCCTCACTAATTGCCGTTGCTGAATCATGAGCCCATACATTGCGTTCTTCAGCAAAATTTTCAATTCTTTCAATCCAATCATCAGTCAGTTTGTTAGCTACAGTATTAAACTTCTCTGATTTTTTCATCTGTCTAAATGCATTTGCACATCTGCCCAAAGTTAAGCGACGAAAATCTTTCGTAGGCAACTTTAACTCAGTTTGAGCTCTGGCATAATCTTTACCGTAAACTTGTTCCGCAAGAACTCTAAGAGCACGCTTAACCGCGCCCTCCACAGCTGAGGTTACCTCTGAAACAGCACCAGTCAAATGAATCTGCTTCGAATCGCGTAGTACAGAATTAGCGAAAATTTCGACAGATCGTTTGATGCGGCCTGTCCAGTCTGGATCCCACGTAGCATCTTCTAACTGCAACTGAAAATCTTGTAATGCAGCAAGAATAGATAATTTTCTTCGTGAATCAATTTCATTGAAAGTTTGTACCGCATTGTCTCCATACGGCGTAATAATCTCTTTGGCTAGAAATTGAAGATCCTCTACCTGCGGCCTGCGGCCAACTTTTTGAATGGAAGGAGATTGATCGAGGTGCAGCTGGTCTACACCTGTCGAGGCCAACATTGTATAGCTTTCGAGTCGAATTCGTCCCAGCTTAGTCAAGCTTATGGCGTTTGTAGCTTGATCAAGCTCCTCCATGTTTTCGCAAGATAGTTTGGCGAAAAAATCGAATGGCCTTGCATTATCAACCTTGAAAAGATGAACCAGAACCTTGCTTAAAGCCTCATCTTTAAGTAATAGCTCTAAAAGTTCAGAGCCAGAAATATCATCTAAGCCTCTTAAGCTAATGCCTGTGAAAGCAATGATTCGCTCTTTTGAAAGATCCTTGGATTGCCATAAGGGGCCCAGAAGAACCCCTTTTTTTTCTAAAAATTCACGATCCCTGAAAAAGCTCTTTTCCTCATAATCAAGAGCAATCGTATTTATAGTGTCTGTACCAATAGGTCCAATATCAAAGTCCAGTGGCTTCGAGGGGTATCGATAGATGTAGGGGATTTCTTGAGAAGAAAAGTGAACTATTTCTTCATGATGCACTATTTGCGAAATCTCTTGAATTTGCTGCTCGGCCTCTTCAGGTGTCCCAATTAGGATGAGCAGCGAATCCCAATGGCCATACATAATGTATTGCGATATTCCAACCTTCCTCTCAGAAATCGAGTCAATCAGATCTCCCAACCATTCAGGCTCAGCATTTAGAAGAAAAAACTGGTGATAGATATCTTTAGAGGCTAACCATGATGGATTAATAACTCCTCTCTTAACTTGTCTATCGCAAATCGTATAAAGAATCTTTTTGGCTTCCGTCTTTTCGAGTATTTTAGAGTTCTCCTCGCTAAGAGATTCAACAGCCATATCCACAGCATTTGAGAGGCTGATTTCTGGTTCAAACTCTAAAATCCTTAGCAACGTAGATTCTAATGCGCGGAATATAAAGTTCTTCATGTTTCCTACAAGCTCGACTGAGGACAGAATCATCCATTGATTGCTTGCCTATTTGGAAGCTAAACTTGGCCACTTGAAAGATGAAATCTTACAGTGCCAAGATAACAAAACTTTAAAGTTGGAGCAATGTTAACTTGGCAAGAGCTTTAAGGGTATGGAAGGTATTGCTACTACACGTTATTTTGAGTTATATGGCACGATCGATTCACCTCGCTCATATATCTATGTGAAGGTGTTGCAGAAATATTGTGTCTGGTTGACTGTATTTTCAACGTCAGATTTGTAGAGTGATAGCATCCTACCGGTTTCCTATCGCAGATCTGATAGCTAAATACCCAATTCCTCAAAAATCAGACTGCTCAGTTGTTGTCTAGCTCCCTACAGTGAGAAATAGCCCTTATCGGCCTTATGGTTAAGTCTGATTAGGGTTCACTGAGCTCTGGGTATCGAAGGAGATTGCGATTAGATGGGGGTGAGGAGGGCAGATTGACGGGGGCAGGTAACGACGGCAAGGCAGTCGGCCTGTGGGGAGGCTCGGCTGCCGGGTTGATACCGGAGCCAGATACAGTGGTAGCAAGGATGACCGATCGCTGCACTTGGCGACCTTCACCATCGGTGACCCGCAGGGTGAGCGTTTCAGTCTTGGCGCCGGGGCCGAGTTCATAGGTCAGCACCGCCTCGGAGGGCACCGTGCCAGGGGAGGGCAGCAATTCTACCGTGAGGTCGGTGCCGGTGACCTTCCACGAAAGTCGAATATTGCGAGTCGAATTGGGGGAGTCGAGTTGGGCCGTATATTTGGGCGGCGCGTTGGTGCCGTCAATCTGGAAGAACTGTACCTGGGGGCCATCCGCCCGACTCGCTTTGATTTCAATCAACTCCGAAGTCGCCGTATCGCTGGGCTGGCCGCTGTTGTTGGTCGGCACCACGGATAACTCAAATTGGTACTGCCCCGGCTGGTCAAATTCGATGGGAATGCCCTGACAGGTCAACTGTTGCGCCGTCTCTGCACATACCCCTCGCAACGCCGGTGGCACCCCGCCACTAAAGGTAAATTGCTGGGGCGGCACCCCCACCCGACCATCCGGCGATCGCCCAATCACCTGCACGGCCTGGAGCTGGTCAGGATTCGCGATCGTCCAACTCAGGCGAATCGGCTCATTACTGCCAGCGTCATAGGTGAAATCATCTGTGGTGAAAGACAGCACAGTGGGGGCCGCGGGCGCGACTAACGCCAGCGGTTCGGTCGCGGCTTGCACCACCGTGCCGACCAAGTCGTCTGCCGTCATGCCGTAGGTTGCCGCCAGCTCAAACACATATTCCCCCGGTTGCACCGCTGCCGGAAAGCGTTCACAGGTGAGGGCTTGAGCCGTAACCTGACAAAACGGCGCAAGTTCGTCGGGCAGCCCCTCCGCCAGTGACCAGGCCAGAGTGGGCAAATCGCGGCTGGTATCAGCGCTGCGGCCCGTCAGTTCCATTTCCTGGAGCTGTTGGGGATAGGCGATTTGCCAGGCTAGCGCGATGAGTTGATCCGGCAACTGAGCCAGGCTGAGCGGAGCGCGAGAATTATCAAAAAGCCACGGAAATCCCGCCAGGGGATTCGCATTGGGCGTGGCAAGACGACCATTCTGACTGTTAGCCAGAAGCGGCCCCGCTGATGACTTCCAGGTCATGAGCTGACTGGTGAAGCGAGCAATCTGCGGATCGGGGATGGGCTGAATAGTGATGACTTCTGTCTCTTGGGTGGCGATCGCCTGGCGCGGTTGCTGAGGAATGGCCGTCAGCTCAAACTGATAATCACCGGGTTCGCGGGCATCGGTGCGCACAAACCGGCAAGTGAGCCAGCGCCGGGTCTGGGTACAGAAGTCTTGCAGCTCTGGGGGAATGCCGTCGGCGAAGTTGTAAGAAACGGGAACGGGGTCGCGATCGCCCGTCAGCGCTTTCCCCGTGAGTTGCAAAGAGCGAATTGCCCGAGGTGGCCCCACCTGCCACTGCAGGTGAATAAAGTCATCCTGAGCCGCTTCAAACACTTCTCCCTCAGCCGTGAACTCCGCCACCTGCAACCGCGCCGGGGGGCGAAAGAAGATCCACCACACCAGTAAAACCAGGCCAGCCACGCCGCCGATCATCAACGCGAGGGCCAGCAAACGCTGCCAGAGCGGGCGCGGTTCCCAGAGCAGCTCTCCCTCGACGCGATCGCGATCGACGGGCAGGTCAAACTCATCATGGGCTTCAACAAAGAAGGGAATGGCTCGCCCCTTGCCA
>CAZFWL010000332.1:0-4563 GCA_964522775.1 uncultured Halomicronema sp. | reverse complement strand
GACGCGCTCCCTGAATTCAATCTCAGCCTGGTGCCAGTGACGAACCCAGTGGTTCCCGCCAATCAGCGCTCTACCATCGAGTTTGAGGGACGCATTACCGATCCCAGCGGCAATCTCATCGTTCGGGATGTGGTGGTCACGCTAACGACCGGTGCTGGTGAATTCCAAGGCGCCGATTACGATCCCGATAGCGCTGGTTTCCAAGTCTTGGCTCGTCGGGGGCAGTTTGGTGCCATCCTTCGCTCTACTCTAGACGCGCAACAGGTTCGCATTCGGGCTGCAGCTTCGGCTTACGAAGTGCAAGGTCTCGACCCCGATGATGACGTCACGCTGGATCGATTGCCACCTTTAGAAACCTTTACCCAGGTTGAGTTTGCCACCAACCTGCGGCCCACATTGATATCTGGTGTGGTGGATGTGCGTCTCGGTCCCGGGAGAACGAATTTCTGGGGCAGCTATGCTGCTTTTCTAGACCCCGATGATATTGGGGATACCGAGTTTGACCTGGGCGCGGCTTTGTTCGCTACCGGTAGCTTGGGCGATTGGCAGTTCACTGGCGCCATCAATACTCGGCGGGCGTTGAATGAAACCTGCGATGGTAATCGACTGTTCCGCAATGACCAGTTTTGCGACAACTCCTATCCTGTTTACGGCGATAGTTCCCAAACGGACTTTTTGACGCCTTCAATTGATAGCTTTTTTGTTCGCTTTCAGCGGGATTCGGAGGTGGCCGGAGGTGAGTCGGACTACTTCATGTGGGGCGACTACCAGACCACAGAATTCGCTCGCTCATCTCAAGAATTCACCTCGATCACTCGGCAACTGCACGGTTTTAAGGGCAACTACACCCTGGGTAATTTGCAAATTACGGCGATGTACGCCAACAATTTGCGCCCCTTCCAGCGGGATACTATCGCCCCGGATGGCACCAGTGGTTTCTACTTCTTGTCGCGTCGCGTGATCTTGCCTGGCAGTGAAAACGTTTTCATCGAAACGGAAGAAATCAACCGCCCAGGCACAGTGATCACCCGCGAAGCGCTCACGCGCGTGAGTGATTACGAAATTGACTACGATCGCGGCACTCTGCTATTCCGTCAGCCGATTTTGCGTACCCGCATTGACCCCTCGGGTAAGACTTTGGTCAATCGCATCATCGTTACCTATGAAGTGGATTCTGCTGATGAAGGCAATCTTTATGCCGGACGATTCCAGTACAACTTCAAAGCAGGGCAACCGACTGCTGGTTGGGCCGGAGTTACGCTCCTAGCGGAAGATCAAGGCGATCAAGACTTCTCGCTATACGGGGCCGATGTGCAGCTACCCCTAGGCGAAACCGGTTCCTTCACTGGAGAATATGCTCACTCTTATTTTGATCGCTTTGGCGAATCGGCGGACGGCAATGCTTATCGCCTAGAAGCGCAGGGTCCACTCTTTACGCCTGCTGTGCAGGGGCTGGCCTATCTCCGCAGTGCAGAAGAGGGTTTTTCGAATACGGCAACGACTAGTTTCCGTCCTGGCCAGACTCGTTGGGGAGCTGGCGTTAACGCTGCTGTCGGGCCAACGACCCAAGTTAACGTTCAGTTTGATCAAGAGATCAACCGAGGTGAAGCGCCGGAAGTGCTCACGGACGAGTTCGATTTGTTCCGGCCGGGGCAGTTTGCGGCACCGGGAGATCGCGTGGACAATACCCTGACCACCTATCGCGCTGGCGTGCGGCAAGAAATTGGCTCTGTGGATGTGGGGCTGGATTATGTAAACCGCGATCGCAGCGATCGCCTCACTAATACCAGTGCCAACTCCCAACAGTTTGTGCCTCGGGTGGCTATCCCGATCACAGGTGCTCTCCAGTTTCGGGCCCAGAGCGAAATCAACGTCGGCAGCGACGATGACATTGCCTATCCTGATCGCACTACGCTAGCGCTCGACTGGGCCTTCCAACCCGGGATGACGATGCGCCTGTCACAGCAGTTCATCAGCGGCAGCGGAGTTGAACCGCGCAATATTACCAGCCTTGATACCATCGCTGACTACGACTTGGGTGACAACACGTCCCTGCGCAGTCGATATTCGCTGATTGGTGGCTACGGCGGTCTCATTGGTCAAGCGGCGCTGGGCCTCAACCATCGTATCATTCTGGCTCCAGGGCTGCGGGCAACCGTTGGTATTGAGCATGTTATTGACGATGCTTTTGGGAGTACCGGCGCAGGGCGGCGGTTTGAACAGCCCTATGCGGTGGGTTTAGGCGGCACGTCTCTGGGAATTCTGGGCGGCACCTCCTACTCTGTCGGCTTGGAATACACTAACAATCCCGATTTTCAAGCCAGCGCTCGTGTTGAGCACCGTGATTCGTCTTCGGGCAACAACACAGTATTCACGGCGGCGGCGGCGGGCAAAGTTACTGATGAGCTCACCACGCTGTTCCGGTTTCAAACTGCTAATTTTGCCAACCAAGGCATTACTGGCGAGTTAGGCAACTCCACTGACCTGAAATTGGGGATGGCGTATCGCAATCCCATCAGCGATCAGTGGAATGCCCTCATGAGTTACGAATATCGGCGCAATCCGGCCACGACGCCAGATACCTTGCTGATTGACAGTGGTATTGGTTCCTCCGACCATACCCTGGCCCTAGAAGCCATTTATTCGCCGAGCTGGCAGTGGGAGTTTTACGGCAAATATGCTTTCCGCATTAGTGATGCGACGCTGGCGGATGACTTCACGTTTTCCAACTCCATTCACCTGATGCAGTTCCGCACTTCCTACCAGTTTGCTTATCGGTGGGATGTGCTGGGCGAAGTGCGTTATATCACCCAGCCGGAAGCTAGCTTCAACGAAGTCGGCACCTCGATTGAGCTGGGCTATTACCTGACGCCAGACTTACGCTTTGGCGTGGGCTACAGCTTTGGTAGCGCTGACAATGATGGTTTTGGTGGTGGTTATCGGTCGGCCAGTGGCCCCTACTTAG
This sequence comes from uncultured Halomicronema sp., assembly GCA_964522775.1. Taxonomy (GTDB): domain Bacteria; phylum Cyanobacteriota; class Cyanobacteriia; order Phormidesmidales; family Phormidesmidaceae; genus Halomicronema. The sequence goes on along the minus strand of CAZFWL010000332.1, from coordinate 1,598 downwards.
GTGTACAGCTCAAGGTCAACGAACTGTTGAATGGGTTTGGTGTGCAGCCTGATGTGGTGCCGCCGCAACAGGAAGAATCGCTGGTGGATACGGCGATCACTCCAGCGGGTTCTGAACCGGCAGCAACGGAAGATGCACCCGATAGCGTTTCGTTCATTAATCCAGCCGCCACCGCTGAGGTCGTAACGGCGCTAGTCGATGCCGCTGGTGATTTTGCTGCGTCGTTGACGGCGATCGCCACGACCACCCCTGACTCATCCAGTGATAGAGGTATCTGATGAAAAAGCTGTGGACAGTTTTGGCCCTCGGAACAGGACTCAGCCTTTGGAGTACCTTCGCGATCGCGCAAACCCCAACTGGTTACGACATTACCGTTAACAGTTCTATCGATGGTGATGTGGTGCCTGATGATGCGCTCACTTTGCGGGAGGCCATTCTCTTAGCGAATGGTGCTTTGGCCTTCGAGGCGTTGTCTCCGATTGAACAGGCCCTCGTGACTCCAGCGGATACCAGCAGCATTGGGTTTGCTGTGCCCAGTGATGACACTGCGATCTCCCTCACTGCTCCGCTGCCCCCTTTGCAGGCGGCAGGTCTGGTGCTCGATGGCACCACCCAGCCTGGCTATGGGGCAACTCGTCCTTACTTGCCGAATGTACCCGTGCCGATGGTAAGCATTACCCCCGACGCTGGTACTGAGGTGCTCACCGGGTTGACTGTTACGGGCTCGGATGTGACCGTTCGTGGACTTAACCTGTATGGGTTTGAAGCTTCTCCCCGCATTGCTACCCTCACCACCCCGTCAGCCGACATTTTGGTGATTAATCGCGCCTTGCCTGCTGATCTCGATCCTGATGCGCCCATGTTTGAGGGGCTGGAATTGGCTGATCCAGAAGCGACTATCACAGGCGTCACGATCGAACAAAACTGGCTCGGCACCCAACTAGATGAGTCCATCCCAGAGCAGCGCTCAGCCGCTGGCGTTGTGGTGCACAATGCGACCGATGTGCGCATTGCCGATAACCTGATTCAGCATCACGATGCTAGTGGCGTGATCACCGGTTTCCGCGCCGACGGGCTAGAGCTAGATGGCAATGCCATCATCGGCAATGGTTTGGCTGGCATGCCTGATGGTGTCCGTCTTGAGGGCTCACTCATCGGTGCTGCTGTTACTAATAACCTCATCTGTGCCAATGACGGCAGCGGCATTTATCTGTTTAATCCCGACGGTGCTGTTCAGATCGAGTCGAACGCTATTCGTTTTAACGGTCGCCGCTTTCGCCGGGCTGCCGTGTATGTAATGGGGCAGGGCCACACTATTGTGGGCAACGAGATTGGCTATCAGCCTGGCCCCGGTGTCGCGGTCTCGGCCTACCCGTTGAGCGATCGCAATCTCATCCGCGATAACGAATTTGCTGAACTCGATGGGCTCAGCATCGACCTCATGGCCCAAGGCAACAGTGATGTTCTCCATTTCCAGCGAGGCGATGGTCCTAACCCGCCCCGCAATCATCATCACCGCCGCGCCGAGACGGGCAATGGCGCGATCAATGCGCCAGAGTTCAACGTATACGCCTTCCGCACTGGTATTGACTACGCCA
>CAZFWL010000331.1:0-4564 GCA_964522775.1 uncultured Halomicronema sp. | reverse complement strand
CGCTCGCCCATTTGTGGCCGGTCGATTGATTTGTGTGTTTGGCTGTGGCGGCGATCGCGATCGCACCAAGCGACCTCAAATGGGCAAAATCGCCTATAACCTGTCCGATGTGGCGATCGTCACTTCTGACAATCCCCGCACCGAAGATCCTCAGCGTATCCTCACCGACATTCTGGAAGGGATTCCCGCTACGCTGCCGGAGGAACAAGTGGTATGCGATCGCGCTGCCGCCATTCAGTCCGCGATTGCCCAAGCTCAACCGGGTGACTGTGTGTTGATTGCGGGCAAAGGCCACGAAGATTACCAAATTCTCGGTACGGAAAAAATCCACTTCGACGATCGCGAGCAAGCCCGCGCTGCCCTGAGCGCTTAAGCGTAGCCCTCGGCAAAGCTTGTTTGCTAGACCGTTGGAGTACCCGATCAGCCGACGTATCCTAGGCACAGTTTCGCGGCAATTCACTGGGTTCTCATGCAGCCAACTGCCCGTCGATCACTCATTTTTGGGCTCTTTGCCTTGGCGTTGCTGCCCGTCGTTTTGCTGGTTCCGTACTATGCCGACATCTATGCTGCACTGGAGCCTTACCACGTTGAAGGGGTTGCGATTGGCTGGCTCGGTTCCTATGTACTTGCCAATCTCTGTGCGCCCGGATTCATGCAAGGAGCGGGTAGCAAAACGGAATACGAGAATAGCGGTCCCAGAACCATCGCCACCTTGTATCTGAGTGTCATGATGATTACGTTTGGGGCGCTGGCAGTCGTCGTCGTTGTGCTGTGGATTCTTGGCTGGTTATGGGTCTTGATCACCCTGCCGCTCTACATCATGAAGGAATGGCTAAAGGATCTCTTGACTGGACAAATCGGCTGAAGCGCTGATGGCATAATGCTCCCAAGCCGACTCAGCGATCGCTGATTACCAGCAATGGCGACATCCACTTCATCGCTATCGACAAATCCTAAAACGTCTCTTTCGCCACCTTTGTAGAGATTCGGAACAACTTTAGGGGCGAGCAACCTGGAGAACGATTTTTCCGATGTGCTGCTTCGTCAAAAAGGCCTTTTGCGCCTCGACGATCGCCGCTAGGGGAAATACCTGGGCCACCAGCGGACGAATTCTCTGCGCTTCAATCTGTTTGATGAGATTGGGAAAGACTCCTGGCTCCAGCACCGTACAGCCAAAGAAACTCAAGTCTTTTAAATACAACGTGCGCACGTCTAGCTCGACTAGCGGCCCTGCGATCGCGCCAGAAACCGCATAGCGCCCCTTGGGCCGCAAAATCTCTAAGAATTCTGGCCACTGCTCTCCGGCAACCAGATCTACCACCACATCGACAGAATTTCGCCCTAGTTTTTGAAGCACACTGGCTCCTCTCTCAATGATTTGAGTTGCCCCTAAATCGAGAATGGCAGAAGCTTTGGCCGCGCTCGTGACCGCGATAATCTCCGCTCCTCTCACCTGAGCGAGCTGCACGATCGCGGAGCCCACACCGCCCGAGGCACCGGTAACTAACAGGCGATCGCCCGGCCCCACCTGAGCCCGAGTCAACAGGTTTTCCGCCGTCGAGTAGGAGCAGGGAAACGAGGCCAATTCAACATCGCTGTACGAACTCTCAACTTTATGGGCATGACGAGCCGCCACCACGGTATATTCCGCAAAACCGCCATCACATTCCGAGCCGAAATACCAAGGTTGCTCCAGGGTTTGTCCCCGTACCTGCCACAAACAAGGCTCCACCAAAACCCGTTCACCGATCCGGTCGGGACTGACAGATGCACCGACAGCCGCAATCTGTCCGCAGACATCTGCTCCCTGAATGCGCGGCAGTTGCAGTGGCGCGCCTCCCCAAGCCGCGTCTTCAGCCGCATGATCATGCTTGGAATACCAGCCGATTCGAGTATTAATGTCGGTGTTGTTGACGGCAGCGGCACTCACGCGAATCAGCACCTCGTCGGGGCCAAATTCAGGCACAGGGATATCGTCTCGAATGTCGAGATGTTCAAAACCACCGTGTCCGGTCAACCAAACTCCTCGCATGGTGTTTGCTCGGTTTTCTAGGCCTGCTGCCATCGCGCTCATCTACCAACCCAATAACCGTTCAGTGAAACACGATGTGAACGAGTTAGCTGGAATCATTCACAAATATCTGGGCAGGTGGACCCGGAATTTTCCCAGCTGAAGCTGCTGACAGCCAGGCGTTCTACCTAAGGTATGCTGCCGTCAGGTGAAGAATGCTAGCCCACTTCAGCAACCGGCAATGAAACCTTATCTTGACGCCATTCAACAGCTCTACGCCCAGCAGGCGAATCCTGAGCAGGCACTCCCGATGAAAAAGTACATGCGGGATCAGTTTGAGTTTTTGGGCATCAAAAGCCCGCAAGCTCAAGCGCTGTTCAAGCAGCTCAAAGCTGAGCAAGGATTACCCGAGATCGCCCAACTCGAAGCGATCGTACGCACTCTGTGGGATTGGCCCGAGCGTGAATATCAATATTTGGCCCTGACGCTGCTGGATAAGTCGCAGAAACGACTGACTCCAGATTTCTTGCCGTTACTGGAATGGTTGATCACTACCAAGTCCTGGTGGGATACGGTGGACTCCATCGCAAGTCATAACGTGGGCAAGCTGTTGCGCCAGTACCCAGAAAGCCGCGATCGCACCCTGGTTCCGTGGCGACAATCAGAAAATATTTGGCTCCGGCGCACCACCATTCTGTTTCAGCTCGGTTACAAAACCGAGACCGATGCCGATCTGTTGTTTGCGATCGCAACGGAAAATCGACAATCCACCGAGTTTTTCATTCAGAAAGCGATCGGCTGGGCTTTGCGAGAATATTCTAAAACCGATGCGGATGCGGTCTCAGCCTTCGTTTCCACGGTCGAATTAGCCCCGCTCAGCCAACGAGAAGCCTTGAAATGGTTGAAAAAGCAACCCACCACCAGCTAATCAGCAATACCATCTAGATTCTCAGTGGCGTAGAGCGATTCCAAGCTCACTTTGCATCATCTAGTTAGGCCTTGATCTGATTGAAGACCATTCTGACAGCACGCCCCTCTTCACCCCAGGGAGCAATGTTCGTCATCTGAAGAACAAGGCTTGCATCAGGCCTTTCGGAAAGCGCAATTCTCCATCCCCACCTTTGGCCTTCAGGTGCACCATATTCACACTGTACGGCGAAGATACCCCAAGAATCTGCAACATAGTTACATCTGACAGTTTCCTGCTGATGCCATTCATCTGACCATGAAGCACCATCAGCATCGAGAGATATAGCGCCATGAATTACTTGCCCTTCATGAACCCAAGAGTAGCTCACACGCGACTCTTCCACGGCAAGGGCGCACTGGTAATGGATAGCGATATTGCCAGCCGGATCTGTCCACAATTCACCTTCGCCGTTCCATTCTTGGCCACACAGATTCGAGAGACGATTTGCCATAGCAGCTCCATGTATTGGTTGATGAGTCTAACTATTGATGGGACCAACAGATTCCACATAACTCACCTATAAGAATGATGAGGTGGAAATCTTTCAGCCTCATCATCGGTTTTTGGCGTATGGGTGAAAATTCGTCAGTCAAATACCCCGATATGAGCGATTAGGTTAACGGCTCTAGGGTAACCATCCTCAGGTTTTCGGCGCGGTCTCCTATCAGGTGCGATCCGCACAGAGCCTCATAAGTAACAAAAGGAACAACTACGCTGAGGCGTTATACGCCATTTGCCAGAAATCTTTTTCCAGCGCCGCGACTCGCAAAAAAGCGGCATCAGCGGCTTGCACTTCAACCGTGGGAGCGACTTGGAGCGCCACATCGGCCTGGTTCGCCAGCAGTTTCACGTAGTCCGTAAAACCTGGATTACCCCAGCGATCGGCAAACTCATCATACGGAGCGGGCATGGGCCCTGGAAGTTGCCAACCTTGGTTGTAAGCATATTCGATCGCCCACAGCGCTGTTGCCTGCACCGCATAGGGCGCATTTACCAGACTGCCCATAAACTCGCAGTAAATCTGGCAGGTGTTTTGACGCGGGGTGGTCAAATCGAGCGATCGCTCCGCCGCTTTTTCCCGAAACCAGTTCAGTTCATCCTGCAACGCCTGCAACCCACTCAGCAGAATGTCCAAATCGCTATCCGGGGCAGCGGCCAGCGTCCGCCCAACAAACCGCGTGAATTGCGTCACAAACAAATAGTCTTGCACCAACCAGGTATTGAACTGCGCCGGACGAATCGTTCCCGCCTGGCACTGGGTCAAAAACGGATGCACCGTCGCCGCCTGCCAAGCCTCCGGATAAGCCGCTAGCAGCCCTTCACACGTTAAAGCCATTGCAAAAAATCACAAACAATATCGTTTGATTGTGACAAAGTATTGGCGCTCGTGACATACCTGCTTGTATAGCGTTCAGCATTGGAGAAGGGTAGGGATTCTGCTTAATGAGCAAGGGAGCGGAGGCGCAAGGGAGATTGAGATGCTGACAGAAGATTGGGATTTCTCATCGAATACCAGCTCCACCGCCCCATTCATCTTGCCACCCATCAACCCTCATACCCACCGCCCCATTCACCCTGCCACC
>CAZFWL010000330.1:0-4570 GCA_964522775.1 uncultured Halomicronema sp. | reverse complement strand
AGATAAGGTTTATCTGGTTTTGATGATTGCCATTATCGGCAGTCAGTTTGAGGCGCCGGGGCAGTCCATCAGCGGATGGGTCTCGGCAGTAATGGTGGCGTTTACGATTCCGGCGGTGCTGTTTGGCTCATTAGCGGGGGTATACGTTGACCGCTGGAGCAAGCAAGCCGTTTTGGTGCTGACCAATCTGTTGCGGGGCGGGCTGGTTATTGCGTTGCCGGTCCTCCTCTGGCTATCTCAAGACTGGGGTAGCTTTCGCCAATTGCCGATTGGATTTGGCCTGCTTCTGGTCATTACCTTCGCCGTCTCCACCCTGACGCAGTTTTTTGCCCCGGCTGAACAAGCGATGATTCCCCTCATTGTCAAAAGTTCTCGCTTGCTGGCGGCCAACTCGCTCTACACGACGACGATGATGGCCTCTGTCATCATTGGCTTTGCCATTGGTGAACCGTTGTTGACCCTGGCTGATACCCTGCTGAAATCAGTGGATGGCGGCGCTGGTTGGGGCAAGTCGCTGTTGGTGGGAGCCGGGTATGTGATTGCCGGTCTGCTGCTGCTATTGGTGCAGACCCAAAAAGATACGTTGCCCGAGCACGAACCGCCTCACCCCTGGGAGGATATCAAGGAGGGGGTGCGCTATCTCAATGCCAAGCCTGTGGTCAGGAATGCCATTATTCAGCTGGTGCTCCTGTTTTCCGTATTTGCGGCACTGGCGGTGCTGGCGGTGCGCCTGGCTGAAGTGATGCCCGCGTTGAAAGCGTCGCAGTTTGGTTTTCTTTTGGCGGCAGCAGGGGTCGGTATGGCTGTTGGAGCCACGTTGATTGGGCAATTTGGCGGGCGCTTACCCCGGCGATCGCTCAGCTCAATTGGTTCCGTCGGCATGGCTGGAGCCCTCGTCGGGATGGCCTGGACCACTCAGCAGCTATGGCCCACTTTAGGGCTGATTGCTTTGCTGGGCTTGTTTGCCGCGTTGATTGGTATTCCGATGCAAACGACGATTCAAGAACAAACACCTGCCGCTATGCGAGGTAAGGTATTCGGGCTTCAAAACAATGTGGTAAACATTGCCCTGAGCTTACCCCTAGCCTTGGCCAGTGTGGCGGAAAGTTGGCTCGGCTTGTCTTTGGTTTTGATTATCTTGGGCAGCGTTGTTGCTTCTGGAGGCCTATTGACCTGGTATAGTGCCGATACGGGTGATGACAGCACGGTAAACGCTTCTCTCGCTAAGCAAGAGGGCGATCGCGCCTAAGTTTCAGGCGAATCGCGGTCACTGCCTTCATTCTGCGCATAAATAGGCTTTTCCCGGTAGATGCACGTAGCATGGCTTGGCAAAAAATCACCGTTTTGTGGAAATGTCACCTACGGTCGCGAGATTACCCAGGCGCTGTTGGAGCGTGGTCATCGGGTTACATTTCTCCATTTTGATAATGAGCCGATTGCAGTCCCTCACGAGGCTCCGGTGCTGTGGTCTCAAGGCGCAAACTCCAAAGGCTGCCACGAAGTCGCCTTACCGTTCTTGTTCAAATCGCAAATGCTGACGATTCCCTCACCGGGTGCGAGCAAGCGGTTTATTGAAACCCTCCGGCAGCTGCAGCCTGATGTGGTGCATGCCTCATTAACGCTTTCCCCAATTGATTTTCGTCTGCCAGATATTTGTGCCTCACTCCAAGTGCCACTGGTCGCAACGTTTCATCCCGCCTTTGATCGAAAGCTGCGAACGTTGAGTTCGGGGGCGCAGCATGTCACTTACCAAATGTATGCATCCACCCTGGCCCGGTGCGATCGCGTCATCGTTTTTTCAAGGCTACAGCGAGACATTCTTATCCGCTTGGGGGTGCCCCCAGAGGCGTTGGCGGTTATCCCCAATGGGGTCGATGTGACCAAGTATTCACCAGGGCCATCGGCGATTAAATCGACACTGCAAGCTCGACAGTTGTTTGTTTACCAGGGCCGCATTTCTCCTGAAAAAAATGTTGAAGCGCTGCTGCGGGCCTGGCAACAGGCCAATATGGGACCTGATTGTCAGCTCGTGATCGTCGGTAACGGTCCGCTAGAGGCCTCGTTACGGATGTTCTATGGCAGCGATCCCTCGATTCACTGGTTGGGCTTTGTGAAAGATGAAGCCCGTCGTGTGGATATTTTGCGTGGAGCCGATGCGTTCGTTTTACCGTCCATGGTGGAAGGGCTCTCGCTGTCGTTGCTAGAAGCGATGGCTTGTGGCACGGCCTGCATTGCCACCGATGCCGGGGCTGATGGCGAAGTCCTGGAAGAGGGTGCGGGAATCGTGATTGATACCCAGCGGGTGCGCCGCCAATTACAAACAGTATTGCCGATTCTACGAGAACAACCGGAAATGACTCGGTTGCTGGGTCAAAAAGCCCGACAGCGAGTACTGGAACGATATACCCTGACCACCAATGTCGCCCGAGTGGAGCAAATTTATCAGCAACTTGTTGCCCCCAAATATGCGACCAACTCTTCTTATCTGGTGCTGTAAGCCCACTGATGTCAGGGCCTTGTCTCGTCGCAGTGCTGGCTTGAAGCTAAGGCGAGGACCTCTGACCATGGATCGAAACGTCTGAGTTGCGATCGCCCCCAATTTCTGGGTAGTTCCTCCTGTTCATATATTTCTTTCGATAACCCTCAAAGCGCTGGCTAAGTGAGCCTGACCGTCACTTAGACTTCAAAGCCGGACGGCTTGTTAGGAAGGGCCGAAGCTGCTGTTTCTTCAGCTGCATGGGCGATCGCCTCCGCCACCTTTGATGCATAGGGTCGCAGCACCGACCAAGCGACGGGAGATAGCCAACCGCGTAAGCACACAGAATAGGAAATTTGCGTGCCCCAAACGGTGGACTCTAGACGGTAAATCACCCGCTCCTCTAAGCCGGGAACCGGAAACACTCGGATACTGATGAGTTCATTGGGGGAGACCCGCTCGACAAAAATTCTGACGGGGATCGGTACCCAGCGAGGAATCACCCGATAAATCAGTCCAGGCTTGGCTGTCAGCCCCCGCGGGGCATTCGTGCTGTCAATGAGTGGATGCCAAGTCGAAATATCGGCCAAGTTGGTCAGGGTTTGCCAAAGCGTTTCGATTGGGGCGGTGCTTAACGCCTCATAGGTGCGATACATCGGATGAGGCAAGGATGATTCCTGACTCAAGCCACTCGACTCCTTCCCTGTTCTCCGAGGACGGTGAAAATTTCTCCAGAGCGACTGAAACACTTTCATAGCAAACAATAGAGACGATGACAGTGAGAACGGCAGGGTCTACCGTATTCAGATGGTAACGAGGGTCGGAGAGTCGCGCCGATGCCAACTTAGCGATACCGGGAGACCTCCGAACTGGTGCACGGCCTAACCTACAGCACAGCAATGTGCTGATATCGTCAACGACAGGTGACCTAGCAGCAAAATCCTGCCTCAAATATTTAGATTTCTCAATATTTTGACAGTGTCTTCATTGTAGAGAAATGTTTTGGAGCGCTAAACCTGCAACTATTTCAAGTTAGGGTAAAAAGCGTCCAATGCCTGATGAGTCAAGGGTTACCTGTGCTCAGTGGCCGCGGGTTAATAATTTCCGCGATCATCTGGTAACGAACTCTTCAGTGATCTGTTACTGCGATGTTGCCCCGTTTTACCGGGTATCGGCAGTTGCTCATGCCCAAAGCGCAACCCCGCGTCACTAGAGGGCGATGAGTTTTCCTTCGTAACTTCAATTCTGCTGGTTAACCTTACCAAAGTTTATGACCACTTCTTCTGTACCCAACCTTAACCAAGCGCCAACCACTACACCGGCGCCACCGCCTGCTGATTCTCGCGATCGCGTCAGCGCGTTTATGCAAGGCATTCAAGATGAAATTTGTGCGGGGCTGGAAGTTTTGGACGGTGGAGCCAAATTCCAGCAAGACCAATGGGAGCGTCCTGAAGGCGGCGGCGGGCGATCCCGCGTCATTAAAGACGGTGGTGTCTTTGAACAGGGCGGCGTCAACTTTTCCGAAGTGTGGGGTAAACAGCTACCACCCAGCATTTTGGTACAGCGTCCCGAGGCTGCCGGTCATGGTTTCTACGCCACCGGCACGTCGATGGTTTTGCATCCTCGTAATCCCTACATTCCCACCGTTCACCTTAACTACCGTTACTTTGAGGCGGGGCCAGTTTGGTGGTTTGGTGGCGGCATCGATCTCACTCCTTACTACGCGGACTTGCAGGATGTGAAGCACTTTCACCAAACCCTGAAGGATACCTGCGATCGCCATCACCCGGACTATTATCCCGACTTCAAGCTGTGGTGCGACGAGTACTTTTATCTCAAGCACCGGGGCGAAACTCGTGGCGTTGGCGGCATCTTCTTTGATTATCAAGATGGTCGTGGTGAGCTGTACCGTGGCCCAGATGAAAACGGCCCTGCGGCCCAATACAGTCAAAATTTAGGCGAGTTGCCCCAGCGCAGTTGGGAAGACCTCTTTGGCTTTGTAAATGACTGCGGTAAGGCCTTTTTGCCCGCCTATGTGCCCATTGCTGAAGCCCATAAAGATCAGGCTTATGGCGATCGCGAACGCGATTTCCA